>NZ_LLYW01000002.1 GCF_001484195.1 Thermococcus celericrescens | reverse complement strand
AGTGAACAACCTGATGGCCGTTTACGTTGAGAACGGGGAAAGCTTCTTAGTGAACGGGAGACCGCTCAAGAGCATTGATTTTTACTGGCAAAAACGGATAGCAGAGTATCAATCCAAAATCAACAAAAGCGGGGCAAAGAAGAGTAAGAAACTCTCAGGAATGCACTTGAAGGCTAAACTCCAGGCGAGGCACTACATTAACACGAGGGTGAGGCAAACAGTTGAAAGGCTCTACCAGATGGGTGTTTCAAGGATTGTTGTTGGCTATCCGAAGGGCATCAGTGGGAACTCCAACAAGGGTAAAAAGCAGAATTATCTCCTCTCCCACGTCTGGCGATTCAATACCGTGATTCGGCGTCTCAGGGAGGTCGCTGAGGAGTATGGTATTAGCGTTATTGTCGTTAATGAGGTTTTCACGTCTAAGCGTTGCCCCGTCTGCGGGAGGCCTCACGAGGGGGCGAGGTTTGTTAGGGGATTGTTTAAGTGTCCCGAGACGGGGCTTGTCTTCAATTCAGACTTGGTTGGGGCGTTTAATATTTTGAAGAAGGTGGTGAAAACCATAACCCCGAGTCTGAGCGGGCTTTACGCTCAGAGGAGGGGTAATTGGCCGAAGGCCCGGCCAGAGGGGTTGAAGACCCGCTTTTTAGTGGGTTTGAATGAGACCCCTCAAACCTCTCCGCCCTTAGCGAGGGGTTAGGCAAACCCCCGCCCCTCACGGCGGGGAAGAGGTCAGCCACCTCTGTCCAGCAGGTGCACATCAAGGTTTAAAAACGCACCGCTTAAACTGGAGTCTGGAGATTACCATGGAGGCAATAACCGCCGAAAGCCTCACGATACTCTACGACGGAAAGCCCGCTGTGGAGGGGGTAGACTTCACTCTCGAGGATAGCGAGACGCTCCTTCTGCTCGGCCCCAACGGGGCAGGCAAGACGACCCTGCTCAAGGCAATCGCCTGCTTCCACAGGGACTACACCGGACGGCTGGAGGTCTTCGGGAAACCGCCCTGCGAGGCGAAAGAGCTCATAGGCTACGTCCCTCAGAGCCACAGCCTCAACGAGAGGGTTCCCCTCACCGCCCTTGAGGTCGTTGCGATGGGCGGCGTCTACCGCCGCGGCTTCGTCCACTTCAAGCTTCCGCCGGAGACAATGGAGAAAGCGAGGGAAGTCCTCGGCTTCGTCGGGCTCGCTGAGGTGGGTGACAGGCTTTTCAGCGAGCTGAGCGGCGGTCAGAAGCAGCGCGTCCTCCTCGCGAGGGCCCTGATGAGCGACCCCAAACTGCTCCTCCTCGACGAGCCGCTCTCCGCCTTGGACCCCAGCGCAAGGGCGGAGGTCGCCAGCGTTCTGGCCAAGATAAAGCGCGAGAGACTGGTGACGATGGTCATCACCACCCACGACATCAACCCCCTAATCGAGGTCGGGGACAGAATCATGCTCCTCAACAGACGCCTGATAGCCTTCGGAAGGCCGGAGGACGTCCTTCAGGACCCGATAATCAAATCCGTATATGGGCCGCTGGCAAGGGTCATACCCGTTGAGGGCAAGCTCTTCTGCATAACCGGCGACGTCCACCTGCACAGGCACGGGGGTGGCGGGCGGTGATCCCGGAGTATCTGATCAGGGCTCTCCTTGCCAGCGTTATGGTAAGCGTCCTGCTCGGCATGCTCAGCCCGCTCATCAACACGAAGGGACTGGCCTTTCTAACCCATGCCCTCTTCCACTCCCTGCTGTTCGGTGCGGTCCTTGGAATGATACTCGGCCTGCTGTTCGAGAATCTCTCCCTGGTCATGCTCGTTGCACTCATCATCACCATCATCGTCGTGCTCACGATAGCGGAGCTTGAGAAGCTCGGATTCTCCCCCGATTCCGCCGTTGGAATAGTGGCCAGCTTTGTCGCCGGCCTCACGGTCCTCGGCTTTGGCGTGCTCTACAAGGTGATGGCAACCAGACCATACTTCCCGCTCGGCGAGAGCATAGTCTCCTACCTCACGGGGGACATCTTCCTGATAACCCTCGACGACCTCACGGTCCTCGTTATCGGAGGTACCCTTCTTTTCTTCGTCGTCCTCTTCCTGTACCGCGATTTCCTCTACCTCAGCTTCGACCCCGAGGGCATGGAGAGCTACGGGGGCAACGCGAGGGCCTACCTCATGATCCTCTACGTCCTCGTCGGTGCCATCGGCGCCCTCATCGTCCAGACCGTCGGCCTCATAACCCTCCAGGTGGTGGCCGTTCTTCCGGGCGCGATAGCGCTGATGGTCAGCAGCGACCTGCGCAAGGTCATCGGGGCCAGCCTGTTCCTCACTCTGGGCGTCCAGGTGTCCTCCGTGATCCTCGCCTACTTTACCGACATACCCCCCAGCGGCCTGGCGACGATAATGCTCGGCGTCATCTACGGCGCTCTACTCTTCAGGAGGTGAAACTTTGAAGCTCGCTGGAATCGACGAAGCCGGCAGGGGCCCCGTAATCGGCCCTATGGCCATAGCAGCGGTTGTTGTGGATGAAAGGAACGTTCCAACGCTCGAGGAGCTTGGGGTTAAGGATTCGAAGAAGCTCACCCCCAAGCGGCGTGAGAGGCTGTTCGATGAGATAATCTCTCTACTAGACGATTACGTGGTTCTGGAGCTTTGGCCGGAGGAGATAGACTCTCGCGAGGGAACTTTAAACGAGTTCGAGGTGGAGAACTTCGTTAAAGCCCTCAACTCGCTCAAGGTGAAGCCCGACGTGATATACATCGACGCCGCCGACGTGAAGGAGGCCCGCTTCGGCGAGGACATCGGGAAAAGGCTGGATTTTAAGGCGGAGATAATAGCGGAGCACAAGGCCGACGACAAGTTCGTGCCGGTCTCGGCGGCCTCGATAATAGCGAAGGTAACCCGCGACAGGGCGATAGAGAAGCTGAAGGAGAAGTACGGCGAGATTGGAAGCGGCTATCCCAGCGACCCGAGGACGAGGGCGTTCTTGGAGAACTACTACCGCGAGCACGGCGAGTTCCCGCCGATAGTCAGGCGGAGCTGGAAGACGCTGAAGAAGATCGAAGAGAAGCTGAAAACAGAGATAGAAACGAAGAAACCCCCGAGGAAAGGACAGCTCAGCCTTGAGGATTTTATGAAAAAGTAACCATAGTCCCTCAATTTTTCCTTTCCAGCAGAAGAACCGCCTCAACGTGGGCGTGTGGGGAAACATATCGGCCAAAAGCGCGTCCTGGACCTATACACCCTCTTTAAATGGTTCTCGTAGTCCAGCTTGAACGCCCCCGGATTGCAGGAGACGTAAACGATTCTCTCAACGCCGCTTTTAATCAAAAGCTCCGACGCCTCCTTCAACCCCTTCCTCGGTGGGTCAACTTCAGCTGGTCCCGGTACTTCATCCCCTGCCAGAGGCAGCCGCCGCATTTCCCAAAGTAGGGGCATCTCGGGGTTTGTCTGAGCGGGGAGGATTCGAGAAGCTCAAAATCGGTGACGATTCTCCTGCCGAAGCGTCTCTTTGCGGGGACCACATTAACCACATCTCCAGGGTAGGCAAATGGAACATAGGCCGTCTTTCCATTGGCCTCTAGAACTCCAAGTCGTCGTTGCTGATCGCTTTTATCTCTCCCAGGATACGCATGCTTGGGAGTCGCCATCGGGGTTTTTATACCCTCCGGAAGCGCCGCTTCCCCTTGGAGGCAGTACACCGGCAGAAAACACGATACGTTGGAACTCAAGGTTTATCGTACGTGTTAAATATTATTAGGAATAACAGAAAACAAAAGAGACTAAATATGCGTCCTTCAAAAACCGCCTTTGAGCGGTTTAAAACTCCGAAGGGTGGTCTCTAAACGATAACCCCCAATCTGCTTTGCGGTGGGGGTAATGGGCCCGAGACCGGGCCCGGTGGAGTCACTTCAGAATCTCCTTCCTAACCCTCTCGGCTATCTCCCTCATCGCGTCAGCCGCCTTCGAGTCGGGGAACGCCTCGACGAAGGGCTTGAGCATGCTCATGCTCCTCGGAATGGCCCTGTCGTAGGGTATTTCTCCGAGTATCGGGATCCCCTCGGCTTCAGCCCACTCCCTGAGGGCAGTGAAGCCGGGGTTGAAGTCGGCCTTGTTGATGATGAGGTAAGCCGGCTGCCTGAAGTGCTGAACGACCTTGTAGGCCCTTTGCACGTCGCTGAGGGAAGCAGGGGTAGCTCCGCCACGAGTATCGTCAGATCCGCCCCGCCTATGCTCGCTATAACCTGACAGCCGATTCCGGCGGCGCTGTCAACCACCATGTGCTTCAGGCCAAGCTCGCCCATGAGCTTTTTCGCCCACTCCTTCTCCTCGGTGACGAGCTTTCCACTGTTGGGCCTGCCGACGTCGAGCTGGGCCGAAATCAGCGGGAAGCCGTAGCGGGTGGTCGTCTTCCTGACGACTCCAGAGCGAACCTCGTCGAGACTTATCGTCCCCGGAACGGGGCACACCAGACCGCAGACGTTGCAGCCCTCACAGGTCAGCTCGCTGACAACGTAGTCGCCGTCTATGACCTTGATGCAGTCGTAGGGACAGCGCTCCTGGCAGATGCCGCACCTTATGCAGCTCTCCGTGTTTATCCTTGCCACCTTCGCCCCTACCAGCTCCCTCTCCTCCTCCCAGCGCTCCACGCCGAGGAGCAGGTCGAGGTTCGGCGCGTCCGCATCGGCATCAACGGCAACGAACCGGTACTCGTCCTTCAGCAGGTAGAGGAGCGAGGCCGTAACAGTGCTCTTTCCAACGCCTCCCTTGCCGCTCGCTATGACCAGCTGCATCACTCACCACCTCCGAGGAACTCAACGACCCTGGAAGCAATCTCCCTGAAGAGCCCCGCCTCGGGATACTCCGTCAGGACTATGGGCTTCCCATCAACGTAGCTCCTTATGACGTTCTCGCTGTACGGAATCTCCGCTATTACCTCCGCACCGTACTTCTCGGCAATCTCGCGCACCTTAGCCACGTCGCCGAGGTCCGAGCGGTTCACAACGACCATCGCCGGGATGTCCATCAGCTTCGCCAGCCTAAGAATCAGCTCGCCGTCGTGAATGCCGAGGGGAGTTGGCTCGGTGACGGCTATGATGAGCCTTGAGTCCTCAAGGGCCTTTGAGACGGTGTTGCTCGTCCCCGCGGCGGTGTCAACCATCAAAAGCTCCTTCTCAAGCCCCTGGGCACGCTTCTTGGCCCTGGAAACTATCGGCATCGCCCTCTCCTCACCCTCAAGGAGCCGGCCCGTAACGAGCGGGAAGCCGTAGGGGGTTTCAGTAAGGTATGTGTGCCCCATCAGCTTCTTACCCGGCAGAATCGCCCCCGGAACCGGGCAGACTATTTCACAGGCGGCGCAGCCGGAGCATAGGTTCGGCATGAGGAAAGGTGTCCCGTCGCGCATGGTTATTATCGCGTGCTCCTCGCAGACTTCAGCGCACTTCCTGCAGCGGGTGCACTTCTGATAGTCAAAGCGCGGCATGAACAGTTCAACCGGCTCCTCGTTGGCCAGCTCCACGCCGAGGAGGAGGTGGTCGTTCGGCGCCTCGACATCGAGATCCGCCAAGACAAGGTCGTAGCGCTCCCTAAGCACTATCGCCAGGTTAATCGCGACCGTGGACTTTCCGGTGCCACCTTTTCCACCACTCACCGCTATCTGCAAGCTCTCACCTCCAGGAATTAGGCTAACCTAAAAGCTTTTAAGCTTTGTGCATACGCTCAAAACGGTGATGCTCATGAGGTGCCTGAAGGTCGCGTTTGGAATGGAGAACGACGAGACGCTCATAGATGCCCACTACGGGGATTCGGAGTTCTTCGCGATATACGAGGTCTATGAAAACGGGAGCGTTAAGCTTCTCGAAAAGAGGCACAACAGGGCCAAGGACTTCGAGGAAGAGGACGACGGCCACGGCGACCCCAGGAAGTTCAAGGCCGTCGTGAGCCAGCTCCTCGACGTTGACGTCCTGGCTGCATTCAGAATGGGGCCGAACTTCCTGAGGATCCGTGACAAGACCAACAAGGTGGCCTTCTTCACGAGGACGAGGGACCTTAAGATAGCCCTCCAGCGTGTCGTTGAGAACTTCGACGACCTCTGGGAGCAGACCCAGGCGAAGAAGGCCGAAAAGCCGCCAATAGAGGAGTGAGCGATGAGGTTCCTTGGGATAGTTCCCAAGGTTCCTTTTCGCGGTCCCCTACGCGGTTTTGGCCTTCTACTTTAATTCGAGGCTCAACTTCTCTTTTCCCAGGTTTCCGGCCTTGGGGGTTGCCCTTCTCACAGTCGGCATAGTCTTCTGGCTCCTCTGCTACCGGCAGGTTTCGAAGGCCTACCGAAGGGGCGAGCTGCTCACAACGGGCTGCTACTCCAGAGTCCGCCACCCTATCTATTCAATCTGGGGCTTTCTTATAGTGCTCGGCTTCTCGCTCGCCATCGGAGGCTTTATGCTGGGCCTACCACTCGTCTACTGGCTCGCATTGGTGAAATTTATAGGAGAAGAAGAGAACGCCCTAGAGGAGAGGTTCGGCGATGAGTGGCGAGAATACACGAAAAGAACGGGCAGGTTCCTACCGAGGATTTGAGCTCCTCCCGGTTCACCTCTACGTCCTGACCCACCTGAAAAGGGCGGGCGTTGATTACGCGAAGATGATGGGGAAGATGAGCGGCCTTCCGCTTGAACTCATAACGGATGCAATCGGCGACCTCCTTGAAATCGGCCTGATAGAACGCGACCCAGGGAGTGCGGTAAAGTGAAGCAGGGCGCGCTTTAAGAAGGCCTTCGAGGTCCACAAGCACCACACCTACTACCGCCTCTCCAGAGAGGGCGAGCTCTTCGTCCGTTCGATTGATAGGAAGTGGGTGGAGGAGTATTTTAACGCGCTCCTTCCAAACGGGTGGAAGATCGTTAAAGCGCTCGCTGAGAGCAGGGATGTAAAGGAAGCGGGCAGAAAGGTAAGCATTGACGGTGAGACCCTCGAAGAGCTAAGGGTTCTCCGCTTTGTGACAGGGAAGGGCAGGAAGACGGAATTCCTCAAGCGGCTGTGTGAATTCCTTGGAATCCGAGAATAACTAAAAACCATTACCCAAAAGTTTTTAAGCTTTAATCCGTGCATATGCACGGAAATTCATAATGAGGCAGATTTGTAGCTTCATTTTTAATTTAAAACTCTTCATATTCTTCTTCCAAACCTTCTCTTTTTTGTTTTTATCGGCAGGGGATGCACATTTCAGAACATTCTAGTTAGGTTAGCCTAACCTAATTTTTAAGTTTCAAACATCTAGGGTTAATTTTACAAACAGAAAGTTATTTAAGGGCATGTTGGATTAGCCTATCCTGAAGTTATTAGGGAAACCTAAATATTGCGTATAAAAGTGTACATGGAGGGATGGGAGATGAGACTGAGCGATGTGGAACCCGGAAAAACTGTCCGGGTCCGGGAGATAACTGGAGGACCAAAGGCCCGCTTCGCAGCAATGGGTCTGAGTAAGGGCATAGAGGTCAGAGTCCTGAAGAGAGCGCCCCTCGGGGACCCCATAGAGATTGAAGTTCGCGGCTACAAGCTATCCCTTAGGGAAGGTGAAGCGCGATTCATAGAGGTGGAGTGAATGACGCCCTTGAGCTTTCTCAACGAGGGCACAAGGGCAAGGATTACCCGTGTAACGGGGGGAAGGAGTGTCCTCGCGAAGCTCATGGCGATTGGCCTCGTTCCTGGAAGCGAACTTAAAGTGATCAGAAACCAGATGGCCGGCCCGCTGATAGTGGCCGTTGGAGACACCCAGCTCGCCCTCGGGAGGGGGCTCGCAATGAAAATCCTCGTGGAGGTGGAATGATGGGGGAAGCTGTGATAGCTCTAATTGGGAACCCCAACGTGGGTAAAACGACGATTTTCAACGCCCTGACGGGTTTGAAACAGCATGTCGGCAATTGGCCCGGCGTTACCGTGGAGAAGAAGGAAGGTGAGTTTGAATACCTGGGAGGAAAGTTCCATGTTATTGACCTGCCCGGCGTCTACGCGCTGACTGCTTACTCTCTTGACGAAAAGATAGCAAGGGACTTCATAGTCCGCGAAAAACCAGACCTCGTTGTGGACATCATCGATGCCTCAAACCTTCAGCGCAATCTCTACCTCACACTCCAGCTCCTCGAGATAGGGGCCAATGTTCTCGTTGTCCTCAACAAGATGGATTTGGCGGAAGAGAAGGGCATCAAGATAGACCCGAAGGAGCTTGAGAGGGCCTTAGGGGTTCCCGTTGTCCCGATGGTTGCTTCCAAGGGGAAGGGGATCGAGGAGCTCAAGAAGGCCATCACCGAAAGCCTTGGAAGGAAGCCCAAACCGCTGAGGTACCCAAACTTCGAGCCATACATAGAACGCCTTGTAAGAGTTATACGGCTTGACAAGAGGCTCTCAGAGGAGTACAACCCGCGCTGGCTTGCTATAAAGCTTCTCGAGGGGGACAAGGATGTAAAGGGCGTTATTGAAGGCAGTTCCGAGAGGGACGAGATAATGAGAGGACTGATAGACATAAAGAAAGACCTCCAGAGGAAGTACGAGGATCTCGAGTTAGCTCTCGCCGATGAGAGGTATGCGCTCATCACCCAAACCGCGGAGAGGGCGATAGTCGCGCGTGAGGAGAGGATGACGTTCTCGGAGATGCTCGACGAGGTCTTCACCCACAAGTATCTCGGCATACCGATATTCATAGGCATCATGTGGGCAACCTTCAAGTTCACCTTCGACGTTTCCGCTCCGTTCAGTGACATAATAAACTGGTTCTTCGGCTGGCTCGGCGATGCCCTTGGCTCCCACATAGCAAACGACGCGCTGGCCTCTCTCCTAAGGGACGGAATCATAGCGGGCCTCGGGAGCGTCCTCGTGTTCCTGCCGCCGATAGCGTTCCTGTTTTTGGCTTTCTCGTGGCTTGAGGACAGTGGGTACATGGCAAGGGCCGCCTTCGTCATGGATAGGGTTATGCATCGCTTCGGTCTCCACGGGAAGTCGGTAATCCCCATGATAATGGGCTTCGGCTGCAACGTCCCCGCGATAATGGCCACGAGAACGCTCGAAGACGAAAAGGACAGAATTCTAACGATACTCGTGAACCCCTTAATGTCCTGTCCGGCGAGGCTTCCGATTTACAGCGTCTTCGCAGGAGCTTTCTTCACTGGGAAGGAAGGAGCGGTGATAACAAGTATGTACCTCCTCGGAATAGGCCTCGCGCTGGTGATAGCGTGGCTCTTCAGGAAAGTAATCTTCAAGGGCGAGCCGTCCTACTTCATCATGGAGCTTCCGCCGTATAACAGGCCGAACTGGAGGGGGATCCTTGGCGCTGCGTGGGCGAGAACTGAAAAGTTCCTGCGAAAGGCGGGCACTGTAATCTTTGCAGGGGTTGTAATCGTCTGGCTGCTCTCCGTCACCGGGCCAAGCGGCTACCTTGGGTCAGAGGCCCTCGAAAACGGCGAACTATTGGCCAAGTCGTGGGTGGCGGCGCTCGGGCACGCCCTCCAGCCCCTGTTCAGTCCGATGGGATGGGACTGGAAGGCAGCCGTGGCCCTGTTCTTTGGCTTCATAGCAAAGGAGATAGTCGTCGGAACGCTCGGTGTGCTTTACGGCGTCGGTGAGGAAGAGACCGCAGTTTCCCACGCAATAGCGGCGAGTGGAGCCTTTACCCCTGAGACAGCCTACGCCTTCATGGCATTCTCTTTGATATACGTGCCCTGCGTAGCTGCCCTTGCGGCCATAAAAGGAGAAGCAGGGTGGAAGTGGACGCTCTTTGCTCTGGTCTACGAGTTGATTTTAGCGTATCTCGTGGCTCTCGCAATAGTTGGAATAGGGGGTGCACTGGCGTGAGCAGGGAAGTGAACCTCGGAACCATGAAGGTTATCAGCGCCATCTTTGGCCTCCTCTATCTCATCTACGGGGTCATCGAAAGTCTGAGCTGGCTCGGCAGGGAAATAAGCCTCGGGGTACCCCCGACGGGCGACATCTTCGTTGGCCTTGCCCTCCTCACGATAAGCGCTGTCTATCTAACGGGCCTGAAGAGGATCACTGAAAACGACGGGAGGGCCGTTGCCTACGTCTATGTCGGGGCACTCCTCGGAATGGCATTGGGTGTGCTCGCCCTATTCGTCATGGGGGCAGACGCCATCGAGGCATACCTCCTTCACAGCGAGGACTTTGCAGGGTGGAGGCCAATAAACGACGTGACATCCTATTTAATCCTTGGAGCCCTTTCGGTCGGGGCGTATTTTACCGTGAGAGACGTCCACCACGGAGGCTGACCTCCTCCCCGCCCTGAAGGGCGAGGCTTTCAAAAGAAAAATGTAAGAGAGTGAGCCAACCTTCCATGCCATGGGACTTTTTCTTTATCATTTTTTTGTTCAGACAGCTCAGATTTCCAAAACACTCCCCGTTCTCACTCCCACGAACTTCTCGGGATATTTCTTCAGCACATACGCCTTCGCCTCCTCCCCGGAACAGTGGGCAGGGGCTATGAACTCACTCAGCTCCGACAGCCTGTCGAGGGTCCTGGCCAAGGGGTAATGAAAACCACCGATTACGAGATGGGCTTTCTCATGTCCGGAAACCTCAAGGACCGCCTTAGTGAGCCTGTCAACGCCCGGATGGGAACAGCCAACGATGACGACGAGACCTGAAGGCGTTTCCATCCCAACCGCCTGCTCAAACCCGTTTAAGGGCCCCGAAGTCCAAACTCTGGCTTCGATCTCACCGGCCTTCGTGACCTCCCTAACCCCAAACCCCCATTGCCTTCCCATTGCCCCTTTTCCCGGCGGAGCATAGAGAGGAATTCCCGGATTCAGCTCGCCTACGAGAGGAAAACCACGTTCCCGCCGTTCTTAAGCCAGCCGGAAGCGAAGATATATCCGATGAGGGGCTTTCCAGAGCCGCCGGGACCGCTCACAAGCGTCGAAGTGTTGGAAGGAAACTCCCTGGGGATTATCCCTTCGATCCAGGAATCCCGAGTTTCACGAGCACCGAAACCACCTCCGAGTTAGATTAGCCTAACCTAATTCCACTTTTGATGTGAATTACACACACTTTAAACATTACGGTCCAAAAATGGATAATCAGTTAACGTTTCTGACCAGGGTTCGTCCGAACTTTGGAGGAAGGAAAAAAGCACGGGAGGACCACGGATTCACCCAACCACCCTCAGCACACTCGCCTTGAAGAGGGCGTAGAACCTTTCTCCAGGCCTTATTTTGAGGAGCTCCACGGCGTTCGGCGTCACCACCGCGCGAAGCGAAAGGCCGTCCGAGATCAGAGAGAGCCAGACGAGCTGGCCGCGCCTCTCCATTTCCCCAACCTCAACGGGGACCACGTTCTGGGCGGAGCACTCGCCGGGCTCCCTCGCGAGTATTATCTCCTCCGGCCGTAGGGAGAGGGTAACCTCCCCCTTCGCTTCGTCCGAGGTGTAGAGGATTACGTCGCCGACCCTAACCGCGGTGAGACCATCGCGCTTCCTCCCGGCGGTTCCGCGGAGCAGGTTCGTTCCGACGAAACCGGCTATGAACTCATCTCCGGGCCTTGAAAAGACTTCCTCAGGTGTTCCGAACTGGACGATTCTGCCGTCCCTCATCACGGCGACGTGTTTTGCCAGGGCAAAGACGTCCTCGAAGTCGTGGGTGACGTGGATCACCGTCGTGCCGTACTCCTCTATGACCCCTTTCACCAGCGAGCGAAGCCTCTCCCTCGTCTTCGAATCCAGGGCGGAGAAGGGTTCATCCATAAGGAGGATCCTCGGTCTAATCACAAGGGCCCTCGCGAGCGCGACCCTCTGCTGCTCCCCACCGCTCAGTGTCCCGGGCTTCCTATGGAGAATATGCGCAATGTGGAGCTCCCCTGCTATGGTTTTGACCTCGCGCTCTATCTCTTCCATGGAGAGGCCCCTCTTCCTGAGGCCAAAGGCTATGTTGTCGAAAACGCTCAGGTGGGGGAAGAGCATGTAGTCCTGATAGACTATGCTTATTCCTCTCCGTTCCGGCGGTTCTTTCGTCACGTCCCGGCCGTCGAGGAGTACCCTGCCGGAAAGGAGGGGGTAAAAGCCCGCTATGGCCTCAAGGAGGACGGACTTTCCCGCCCCCGTTGGCCCGATGACCGTCAGGTAATCCCCCTCCTCAACCGAGAGCGAGACGTCTCTGAGATGGAAGTCCCCAAGGTCTATGCCCAGGTTTTCAACCTCTAACAGGGCCATGCTCACCACCCTCCAGCCTCTCGAAGATGAGTATCGCGAGGAACGAGACAACGACGAGGACTATTCCGCTCGTTATTGCCATGCCGATGTTGCCGTAGGAGATATTGAGGTAGAGCGTCACAGGCAGTATCTCAGTGTTCATGTAGCTCCCGCCGGCGAGTATCAGGACGGCACCGAAGGCGCCCATCGAGCGCGCGAACGAGATTATCGTCGAGGCGAAAAGGCCATCCTTGGCCATAGGCAGGGTCACCTTCCTAAAGGTCTCGAACTCGGAGTAGCCGAGGCTCCTCGCGACGAGCTCGTAGCGCGGACTTATCCCCTCGAAGGTCGTGTAGATCACCCTGACAGCATAGGGCAGAGCAGTGAAGAACTGGGCCACAACTATGCCGAGTTTCGTGAAGACCACATTTATCCCGAGGGCGCTCAGGGCATCCCCAAACGCGGTCCTTCCGAAGAGGAGGAGCAGAGCGAGACCGAGGACGAGCTCGGGGAAGGCCATCGGAAGGTCGAGGATTGATTTAACGGCGCTCTTCCCTCGGAAATCAAAGCGCGAGAGGGCGTAGCCTATGGGGATCCCGATGAGGATGACGAGGAGGGTTGAGATTGATGCCGTTATAAGCGAGAGCTTGAGGGAGTAAACCATCTCCTCAGATTTCAGCGCCTCAAGGATTTCGTGGGGCCTTGGGACGAAGAAGAGGGTGGCTATCGCCATGAAGAGGAAAAAGGTGAATAGAAATGCCACAAAAATCGTTAAAGTTCTGAATCTCAACCTTTCCATGGCCTGAACCCCCACTTCTCCCAGATTTCAGTGTGGTTCGCCACAAACTCGTTGAAGGCCCTCGCGACTTCAACGTGGCCGTCCTTCTCCGCACAGGTCGTTACCGCGGTTGGAATCGTCTTAATCGAGTTCTGCTCCCGTGGTATCTGGACAACCTCAATTTTGCCCTTCGCCTGAGCCCATGTTACCATGTCCTCCCAGATTATCGCAGCATCGGCCTGTCTGGTGGATATATAGATGAGGAGCTGATTGACGGTCGGCGTGAAAACCACGACGTTGGGCTTCACTTCATCCCAGAGGCCGTTCTTTTCGAGGATTTTCTTCGAGACCTTGCCGATTGCAGCAGCCTTCGGGTCGCCGAGGACGACTCTAACGCCCGGCTTCGCGAGGTCTTCGAGGGAGTGAATCCCCTTCGGGTTGCCCTTTGGAACCGCTATAACTGGGATGTGCTCCGTGACGTTTCTGACGGTGCCGTTGAGGATGTAGCCCTTCTTCATCGCCTGCTCCGTGTAGTACCAGGCCCCGGGGATGAAGACGTCGCAGCCGCAGGTCGTCTGCAGGACGCCGAAGATTTCACTGCTCCCGCCGTAGTGCACCTCGACCTTCACCCCCGTTTCGTTTTCAAACATTCCTATCAGCTCGTTTATAGGCTTCATGAGGCCTGCGCCGGAGCAGACGGTAATGGTCTGACCCTCAAAGGGCTTCCTATCTTCCGAGGCGTTTGTAGAGCCTATACAGCCGGCCGCAAGAACCGCCCCGGCGAGTACCAGGATGAAAAACAGCGCCTTGACACCCCTCATTAGACCACCCGAAAAGAAGTTTGAAGTTCGAATTTAAACGTTTGCGTAAACAAAAGAGCTTAAAGTAAAACAAGATAGCTTAACCAACGCCGCGTACTTCCGGGGAGAGAGTGGCTGATCAATAGTGCAAAAGGATTTAAGGTCGCCTTCAAATGGGAACTGGGGGATAGAATTGAGAGAGATCTCATACAGACCCATTGGAGTCATCCACAGCCCGTTCAATGAGCCAAAGGGCGTTCCAATACAGCCCTCGGCGGCGAAAGGGGTCAGAGGAACCGTTGAGGTCTTCCCCGAGTACGCACCCGGATTGGAAGACATCGAGGGGTTCTCACACATCATCTTAATCTACCACTTCCACCTCGCGAAGCCTGGAAAGCTCCTCGTTAGGCCATACATGGACGACGAGGAACACGGAGTCTTCGCCACCCGTGCCCCCAGCAGGCCGAATCCAATCGGCCTCTCGATAGTGAGGCTCATCGGCGTCGATGGGAACGTGCTCCACATCGAAGACGTTGACATCGTTGACGGGACGCCGCTGCTTGACATAAAACCGTACGTGCCCGAGTTTGACATCAGAACCGTAGAGAGAAAGGGCTGGCTGGAGCGAAACGTTCACAAGCTTCCCGAGGCCAGGGATGATGGCAGGTTCGTGAAGAGGTAGCAGATTAAAGAGCAACGTGAGGCAGCCCCCAGGCACTGCCCCTGCATCATGACTTTTCTTATGACCACCACAGCACCATACTCAACGGGAAAGGATCATCGGGGCTCGGTGGGATTAGGGTAACCGAAAACTTTAAATGCTGTGCATATGCACAAAATAATAGAATGAAAGTGAGGTGGTTGAGATGAGAATCGCGATACCCACCAATGGAGGGGGACTCGAGGACACCGTTGCCCCGGTCTTTGCCAGGGCGCCCGCGTTCCTCATAGCGGACGTTGACGAAAACGGCAACGTCACCAACAGCAGGGTCATCCAGAACGGTGCCGCCATGGCGGGAGGCGGAGCCGGACCAATGGCCGCCCAGACCCTCATCAACGAGGGTGTCGAAGCGGTGATAGCACCGCAGGTCGGCCCCAACGCCCTTGGAGCCATACAGGCCGCAGGAATAAGGCCTCTACCAGGTCGCTCCGGGAACCCCGGTTGAGGAGGCGGTAAAGGCCGTCGTCAGCGGAAGCGTTGGCCAGTTCACGGCCCCAGTGCCGCCTGCCCCGGCGACATCGACAACGCCGGCTCCCGCATATGGCCCGTACCCGGCGACGCCCACATACCCGGCCTACCCCGCTTACGGCTACGGCTTTGGCCCGGGCAGAGGCTGGGGCCGCGGTGGTGGCTGGGGAAGAGGCAGAGGCTTCGGCCGTGGATGGGGCAGAGGAGGAAGAGGCTGGGGAGCCAGACTCGGCTACTGCCCCTGGACCGGCCAACCCAGCAGGAGGACCCTTCGCTGGCTCTACGGCTGGTGGTGAACCCTCTCTTTTTACATTATGGGCATGAGCCTTGATAACGTATCGGAGGAACGGAGAATGCCAAGAGGGATGGGAAGGGGATACGGCAGGCCAGGGTACGGATTTTATCCATTCGGCGGCGCGTACGGTCTAATCGACCTGCTCTTCCTTGTGGGGATCCTGTATTTCATGTTCAAGCTATTCGTTGTGGCGTTTCCATACGCTCTGGGTCTCGCGGCCCTTCTAGTCCTCAGGTCATTCCTGAGATCCCATTTCTGGGGATGGGGGAGGCCATTTTGAGCGTATGCAAACTTTTTTAAGTTCGGTTTTCCTAATTCTCCAGGAGGTGATGTGAATGAGGATCATAGTCTCAACCGTAAACGGAGGACTCGATGACAGGGTGAACCCGGCATTCGGAAGAACCCCCACTTTCACGATAGTTGACGTCGAGAACGGGGGAATAACCAACGCCCAGGTCGTCCAGAACCCCGGCTACAGCCAGCCGAGGGGAGCCGGAGTTACCGCGGCGCAGTTCTGCATAGACCAGGGGGCCAACGTTGTCATTGCGGGAAGCTTTGGGCCCAACTCATCGGGAGTACTCCAGGCTGCAGGCATAAGGATGGTCTCGGCCCCGGCCACGATGACCGTCAGAGAAGCCGTCGAAGCCTTCCTGAGGGGTGAGCTCACCCAGGCCGTTTTTGGCCCCGAGGGAGGTGGAGCCGGCGGAGGAATGGGAAGAGGTATGGGACGCGGCATGGGAAGAGGCAGAGGTATGGGCCGTGGAATGGGCGGCGGCCGCGGTGGTGGTTGGTGAACTTGAGCACCTTCTTCCAACATTTTTCGTGAGTACACTCCCGTCAAAAGTTAAAGTTCTAACATAGAGCCCGCAAAATGTTAAAATATCTCCAGAGCGGAGAAAATAATGGTGAGTCCATGCGCGGTCCGTTCCCAGACCAAGTCACCATTAAGAGGTCCAACCCCCTTGCCCGCGAAAGGACTGAAAGGTTCCAACGCGAGAGGGGAGCACTCCGAGAGTATTCAACCCTTGAAACCGTGATAGTCATCATTCTTGGAATACTCACTCTGGGGTTCGCCGTGTTCATACTGAGAAACTACCTGTAAGATTGATAGTTGGTGAACCATGCGCCCGATAAACACCTACATGGGACACACAACGGGCGGGCTGGGGATGCAGGGGTACTTCTTCTGGTTTCTCCTCGCCTCGCTGTCAGTCTTCTTTGCCGAGGTGACGGTGGCTTCATACCTCTATCCGTATTTTACACCCTGGGGAATAATTTCCCTCCTTCCTCTCTACGGCCTCCACACCCTGGTTCTAGCGGGAATCGTCTACCACTTTGGGAAGCCCCGGTTCGAGACCCTCTACCTCGCGGGAATCCTCTTTGGCCTCTACGAGGCGTACATAACCAAAGTGGTGTGGAACCCTGAGTGGGACTCCGTCCTCAAGATCGGTGGCGTCGGAATCTTTGAGGTTCTCGTCGTGGTGCTCTTCTGGCACCCGTTCATGTCGTTCATCATCCCCCTTGGAGTCGCGGAGCTCCTGACTTCGGGGAGGAGGATCCTTCCCGGTATCGTGCTCAGACATCCGTACCTTACTGCTACACTCCTCGGCATCGTCGAATCCTCAAACGCCCCATCACCGCTCCATTCATTCCTCTCCACTTTCTCCTCCTCGGCGTTCCTGATCCTCCTCGTACACATCTGGCTGGGGCGTTTTAAAGGCGGACGCTATGACATGGAAGGGCTCCTTCCAACGTCAAAGGAGCTAAAACCCCTGTTTCTGGCTCTCCTCGCGTATTACATCATCTTCGGCTCCCTGCTGAGAAGGGAAGCCCTCCCTGGCCTCTCCGCCCAGGCCCCAATCTGGCTGCTCTACGCGGCCACGTTCTTCCTGCTGTACCGCGCCCTAAAGAAGTCCCGAGAGCACGGAGAGGTTGGGCTCACGGAATGTAGGCTCGAACTTAGAAGGCCCTGCAGACTGGCAGGGGTTTTCGTAATCTCCGCGACCATATTCACCTCAATCAAAACGCTCGCGCTGCCAGAGCTCGGAGTTGCCCTTATCATGGCCCTCTGGGCCTTTGCGAGCGTTGTTGCTGTCGTGAGTCTTGTAAAGAGCGCCAGGTGGGCGCTTACCCAGTAACCCCGGGAGGTTTTTTATATGATGCGGCCGAGAATAATGCTGGGTGATTTCAGTGGCCGTTATGAGGCTCTGGCACGGGAGGGTGCCGATCGAAAAGGCGGACGAATACGAAAAGTTCCTTATCGAAAGGGCGGTTCCGGACTACGGTTCCGTTGATGGCCTTTTAAAGCTCTACTTCATGAGGAAAGACGAAGAAGGCGTTGCCCACTTCCTTCTCGTCACGATATGGGACTCAATGGAGTCCATCAAGAAGTTTGCCGGCGAGAACCCGGAGATAGCGAAGTACTATCCTGAGGACGACGACTTCCTGCTGGAAAAGGAGAAGTACGTTCAGCACTACCGAATTTTCTACGAAGGGTGACCGAGAATGAAAAAGAGCCAGCTGTGGGCTGGCATTCTTTCTCCCCCAATCGCCCTCGGCGGGATAGGGGCGGCGATCCTCATAAACCGCTCCTGGTGGAGACTCACGAACAACGCGATAAGCGACCTGGGAAAGGTCGGCCTGCCCCACAGCTGGGTAATGAACGTTCCCCTGTTCATATCCGCGGTTCTCGCCATCTACTACGTGATGGGTCTTTTCAAGGAGGTTAAAAATCCCGTCTCCAAGCTTGGAATCGGCGTTTTCATTCTTGGACTGGCCTTTCTGGCGGGAATAGCGGTCTTTCCGGAAGGAACTGAACCGCACTACCACGTCAGCTGGGGCTTCTTTCTGGCCGGGAGCGTCGGATTCCTGATAGCCGGAGCCAGCCTCTGGCTCGAAGGTCGGGGAAGATTCGGAGCCTTCACCGTTCTGCTCTTTACCGCAGAAGTTCTCCTCGCGAGGTGGGCGTTTAAGACCTTCAGCGGCGTCGCCATTGCCGAGTTCACCGGAATCTTCGCCATGATAATCTGGCACTACGCGCTGCTGTGGGGGAAATTTCTCAAAAAATGAGACTCCAACTAAAGCTCGTCCTCATCGAAGATGAAGAGCTCCTCCACCGTCGTGTTCAGAGCCCTCGCTATCTTGTACGCCAGTTTGAGTGAGGGATTGTATTTCCCCTTCTCAAGGAAAACTATCGTCTCCCTTCGTACTCCCACCATCTTTGCCAGCTCAGCCTGCGTGAGGTTGTACCGTGCGCGAAATTCCTTAATTCGCGTCTTCATCACCCTCACCCGAGGTTCCCTGTCCTGCCGAATTTCCACTTAAGCCCGAGGAAGAGAAGCGCCATGAAGAGCGCGGACATTGTGATGGCCTCGGGGGCACTGGGTTCCGGCAGTGACAGTCCAAAGACGTGAATGCCCCACATGTACCAGAGCAACGCCAGCATGAACCAGAGACCGGCGTTCATGGCATAATAGGCGGCCCTACCCTCCACGTACAGCGTCACCTCATCCCTGGACGAAAAGCCCTCCCCCCTTTCCTTCTTGGCTTCCCAAGCCTTCCATCCGAGGAGGAAGAGGTTCGCAACGATCAGGGCAAATATCGCCGCAAGCAAAGCGCCACTTCCCTCCCATCCTGTTCTCCACCAGAGCACGAGAAACGCCGCCAAACATGCGACTGCCACGGACACCCATTTTTCGGTCAGTTCCATCGGGATCCCTCCGAATGTTAAATATTTCTAACACAATGTGAGGTATAGTTAACATGTATATAAACCTTTCCCAGAACTCGTGGAATCTTGCTCAAAGAAGGATAAAAATCAAAGTTCCATCGCATCCCACAGCGCCAATCCGTTCTCCTGCGGCTTTCTTTCAAGCAGCTCACCGAGGAGTTCCTGCATGAAAACCTCGGCCACGAAGACCTCGCCCTCAACAAGATGACCGCCGTAGAGCATGCCGTCGGAGTCGCCCAGGGCAACGTGGATGTGGGCGAACGGCTCACCGTCCTTAACACTTATGTTGCCCGCGAGGGAGACCAGCTCATAGGTGCCGGTCAGCTCAATGACCTTGTACTCACCCGCATCCTCATCGAAGTAACCTATTTTCGGATTCTTCAGACTCCCGATGGCGCTGACCGTCCCAATCAGGACGTTGTTCTTCTTTGCAAATTCGTTTATGAACTTCAGGAGCTCCTCCCCCTCGGGAACCCTGAACAGGAAGTTCCTGCCCCTCGAGAACCTCACGGTACTCACCTCAAAGCTAATAAGCCTCCCCCGATTTAACGGTTTTGGGTGGAAGGAATGGACACCAAAGGGGCGATAATGCGTATCTTTCCAGAGATTCCGGAATTCGGCGAGGTTGACTTCTCCCAGTACTCAACACCCTACGCGGCCATGCTGATGGCCTTTCTCGAGAGCGGGAAAGCCGGCTTAAGGGAATTCGAGGAGTTCATTGAGGAAAACGGCGGAACGAAAGCCGACGTTGGAAAGTTTCTCATCTCAGTCTTCCAGTATCTTCTCATCAGATACCGCCGCTACGGGGACGAAAACGTCGAGGTGCCGGCATTCAAAGTCTTCCTTACCCTCAAGGGTTGGCTCAACGAGCATGGCTTTGAGAACGACTACAGACGGCTCCTCCATTCGTTCGTCGGCTATCTCGTGGACATAGCGGGGAAGATTGCAGAAAGGTCCGACTGCGAGATAGGTCCGGCCTACATGAAAACCGCCTACCTGCTGACAATCGAGGCGGAGGAAACCTGCGGGAAGGCGTATTTCAGCGAGCTCAGAAAGAAGGCCGGAGAGATGCTTGCGAAGGTTTACAAGGACTGCGGAATCGAAGAGGTACTCCCCGAAAAAAGGGAGAATGGCTGCTAAGCCTTTCCCTCTTCAATCTGCTTCCTGACCTCCTCCCGGCCGTGAACGGCGGGGGTTCCAGCGAGTTAACCCTTTGCCAGTGGCGGGAAGGTTTTCGGGCACTCATCTCCTACTCCCGTCACCGGTTTCTAAAAGGGTTTCGACTAATTAAAGGCTGAACTGCCGATTACCCATCCGCCTCAAAGGACAAAGCTTGAAAAAGAAAAAAGTAAAACTCCTTCTCGAGGGTTTAGGGTTTCGTAGTAATCCTTGCATATCCTCCTGTACCGTTCTGGTTATCCGCTACTTTTGAAATTTTTGAAGTAATCGTAGCGGATGACCTTCCAGCCTCCCGTCTTCATTGGCTGGCTTTCGGGGGGAACGGTGACTCCCCACATCTTCAGAGCTTTCAACAGCCCCCATTCGGGCTTACAAACCCCACATATCAGGGACTGTTAAGCCAATCAAAAATCAAACTAAAACTATTTAAAAATTACGAAAAACAAAAGAACTCAAATGTTCCGTTTGTCTCACCTATAAAACAGCCCTCGCGAGTATATCGAGGGCAACCGCCAGAGGCTGGGGGTTCTTTCAGAACGGCCGGTCGGTTATGTTGTACTTCTCAACGAAAGCGTCAAAGGAGCATTTCCCATCGTGATGACCGAGCTCAACCCCCTTAAAATCAAAGGGTATTCCCTCGGTGATGGTCGCCGGGCCGGTATCGCGGGGCATGAAGATAAACTCCGCCTCCGGGTCGATAAAACGCTTATAAGCCAGGGGCACGCCACGCGGTCAACGTGGACGTCTTTCTATCTACAGGTTTCGAAAATAGAGACAAACACAAAAAGGGAGTTAAGAGTCATCTCTCCAGGGTTACCTCCGCGTAGCTCCTCGGGTCTTCCCATATCTTGACCCGGATTTTTCTCACGTTTTCCCCCGCCTTCTCCGTTATCCTCTCCGCGAACCACTCGGCTATGTACTCGGCGGTGACGTTGGGCTTATCCAAGATCACCGCCTCATCCGCAGGCAACTCCAGACGTTTTCCATTCTTTTCAATGACAATAAGACCTTCCTTCCTCTCCACAATCCAGCTCTCGCTCACGATGATCCTGTGGTCGAGGAGCTTGATAAGCCTGCTGAGGTGGTTGAAGTCAAATATCATGCCGTTCTCATTAACGTCACCCCATATCTCAACGTCCACGTTGTATGTGTGCCCATGTATCCGGAGGCACTTGCTCTCGTAGGGCAGGGCAAGGAAATGCGAGCTGTCAAAGTCCTTGTGCCATCCTATCTTCCTCTCAGTCACGTGAAACTCCATATCTCTCACCACCCAGGAGTTAGTGGGAAGAGTTATAACCCTTACTGGGCGGGGGAAAGCCTATAAACCCCAAAGCTCAAAGGTCTTTGATAGCCATGCCGATGGGAATGGGACCCGGCTGGGGCCGCGGAAGGGGAAGGAGAAGGAAACTGAGGATGATAGGATTCGTTCCGGAGGTTAGACATTTCTATCCCGCGTTACCCCCGATGGGTCAGCCTAAACCGCCGATTTTCATGACCTACGAGGAATTCGAAGCCCTTAGGCTGGTGGATCACGAAGGGCTGACGCAGGAAGAAGCTGGAAAGAGAATGGGAGTTTCCCGCGGCACCGTGTGGAGGGCGCTGAGCTCGGCCAGGAAAAAAGTTGCCCAGATGCTGGTCGAGGGGCGGGAACTCGTGATACTGCCCCAGGGGAATGAGGTTCCAAAGAACATCGTTGAAGAGGAATAACTGTCCTCTTTTCTAACCTCCGAATGATATTATGGTCCGTTTTTGCCAGACGGGGTTTCCCGGCCGTTTATTCTTTTTAGGGTTGCCTAATTTTTGTGCGGGGGTTTATCTCTCAAATTTTGGGTGAATTCTTACTTTTTAAGAAAGTCATTAAAAGTACTTGTTTTTATTCTTCAATAAATACTTTATGATTTATTATTGAAATTAAGATAATATCAAATAAGAATATCAAAATTTTCAAAAATCGTGATATTACAATTTTAAAAAATTGGTAAACTCAAAAAATCTACCATCTAAAAAAGTAAAATCCCAAAAGATGAACACATTCATACAGCCCAAACGGGTTCGACCCCGTTCATGCAACGTTTGCTAAAAATATGTGGGAGCAAGCTCCCGCACGGTACAGTCAGACTATGTGAGCCCCACTGACGATCACATCCGCCGATACGCGGATAGTATTGCCTCCGCTAGCTCGGGAGACGTAGCCTCAACCGCCCGCACATCGATAACGAAGGCCTTAGCTAGTCCCACATTCTCGTCTCCCCGTACAAGCCTCTCGGGATATCCCGCCTCCTTCAGGACATGCTTCTCCATACTGGTGAGGGCTTTAAACGGTATGACAAATTCAAGGTGCTTGGTTCTGTAGTTCTCTCGGAAGAACGGGCTGATTGAATTACGTGCGGTGGAGACCCTCTCAAGCTTCTTGAGGATTATCTCCTCGGCCAGCGGCCTCAGGTACCTGTACCCAGAGGCTCCATATTTGGGAGTACTGGTATTGTTCATCCGCCGAACACCTCCAGTGTGAATTGGGATACCTGAAAGCAACGTCGTATTCAATACACGAAGGTGTGTATTCACCGGCCCTTTATATGGATATCTCCCCACTCAGAAAAGCCCACAGGGGCCTACAAAGGACTTGGCGCACCTGCACTGGCGCCGACAGTAGATGCCCGCGACCCTCACTGTCGCCCCTTGTTGGTATTTACCACTTTATTTAATTTTCCTATAATGTGTCTTATATCCAAAATCCATGGACATACCTGAACATTAAAAAGAGCAGAAACAGAGTGGCCGAGGGGTGGAATCGCATGGGGCATCACTTACATGCTCAAAGCTCTATGTTCCAGCTAACTGCTACCCGTGCCATCGACAAATGCCACGGTGGATTGAAGTGATCCCCACGGAGGTAGTGCCGGAGACGTCAAGAACTCTTAATTTGCATCTGATTCGGGAGACAGAGCTACAGCTGCAGGAACTGCAAATAAATTATCATGATGTACTGAGCAGGATTGAACAACACAAGCTGAGCACATATAGACAACCCGCAACCAGATTATCCCCCTCAACTGGATATTGAGGGTACAACTATGGACACCCTTTCTGAATTGGGGGATTTTATCGACAAGGTCCGGCTTCTACAGACCAAAAATTGATTACAATTAAAGGTAGTATCGGTTCCAGTCGTGGATGCTACTGCCAGTGGACTCAAAGACAGCAGCAGGGACAAAGTCACTCGTCGGTATATGCCAGCCACACATCTTGCCCTACCTAAGACGATTGTGGAAATTACGCTAAGAAAAAGTTAAAAATCCAAATTTTTTAATATTTTAACGAGTAATTTTTAAGTCGAATAAACAGGAATCAAACACACAACATGAGTTAGGTATGAATAAGAATCAAATAAAAAACATAAAAATTACTACAATTAAATGTAATAATTCGCCCAAAAATTTGAGAGACAACTTCAACAATGATGGCGGAGCAACAAAGATGATGCATAAGATAAAAGGCAAGAAATCAAAGCCTCACCGCCCTTCTTTTCGCTCTTTTTCCTCTATCCACGCGATTACGTTGTCGACTATCTGCGGGGCCATCCCTATGTAGTTCCCTGGCTTCAGGCTCTCAAAATCATCCTGGCTTAAGAACTTTCTAACATCTTCGTTTTCCCTGGCAACCTCAATCAGGTCTCTATTCTCCCCAAATGCCTTCATCGCGAGCTGTCTGACGAGTTCATGTGCCTCCTGCCTCCCCATGCCCTTCTCAGTTAGCTTCAGCATCAACGGCTCGGCCATGATGAGGTTGTTGGTCATGTAGAGGTTCCTTTCAATGTTCTCGGAGAAAAACTCCAGGCCGGCAAGAACTTTCTTAATGCTCTTCAGCATTTCATCAAGGAGGACAAAGCTCTCGGGGAGGATAACGCGCTCAACGGAGGAATTTGTGAGGTCTCTCTCGTGCCAGAGGGGATTGTTGAGCAGGGCCGGGAAGACGTTCGAGTAGAGAACCCTCGCCAGGCCGCTCACCTTCTCGCTCCTGATGGGGTTCCTCTTGTGGGGCATAGTAGAAGAGCCCACCTGCTTCTTCCCAAAGGGCTCACTGATTTCGAGTATCTCCGTCCTCTGAAGGTTTCTTATCTCCAGGGCAATCTTGTCGAGGGTTGAGGCAATGAGAGCGAGAACCATCATGAGTTCCGCATAAACGTCGCGCTGGATTATCTGGTTGCTTATCTTGGCCGGCTTCAGGCCGAGGTCTTTCATGACGAGACGCTGTATCTCGAGGCCCTTCTCCCCGAAGCTGGCCATGGTTCCAACGGCGCCGCTCATCTGGCCAACCAAAATCCTCTCCTTCAGCTCTTCTATCCTGTCTATGTGCCTCTGTATCTCGTCGAGCCATATCGCAAACTTCATGCCGTAGGTGGTCGGCACCGCGTGCTGGCCGTGAGTCCTGCCTATGCAGACGGTGTATTTGTGCTCCCTGGCGAGGTTCTTGAGGATCGAGCGCAGCTCCTTGAGGTCGTTCTCCACTATGACGAGGCTTTCCTTTATGAGGAGCGCGTTGGCCGTGTCTATTATATCGTTGGAGGTCGCCCCTAGGTGGACGTACTTACCGTGTTCTCCGCAGACTTCGCTCAGGACCTTGACGACGGCCATTATATCGTGGTGTATCTCGGCCTCTATCTCCTTGACACGCTCCACTTTGACACACTTCGTGTTGGCCCTCTCGGAGATGACGTGGGCACTATCCTCGGGTATGTTTCCAACCTTTGCATGGGCCCTTGCCAGAGCCGCCTCCACATCGAGGAGTTTTTGAAGCTTGTTCTCCTCGTCCCAGATGCGCCTCATTTCCTCGCTTCCGTAGCGGTAATCTATCGGATGAACGGCCATCTTATCACCAACCATATGGCAATTTCTAGACCTTAAAACCTTTCGCTTAACATAAATTTGCAGGAACATGGTTGGTCATTTGATTCGCTCATCGGAGCCACAGGAGTGTTCAATAACGCTATTAAACGACCGAAAAGTATTTAACCGGAACCCAACGATAGCCTAACGACAAAACTTCCGGAGGTGCCAGAAATGGCTGAGGAGCACGTCGTCTACATTGGAAAGAAGCCGGTTATGAACTACGTCCTCGCTGTGATAACCCAGTTCAACGAGGGCGCCAAGGAGGTCAGCGTCAAGGCTCGCGGTAGGGCCATCAGCAGGGCCGTCGATGTCGCCGAGATCGTCAGGAACAGGTTCCTCCCAGAGGTCAGGGTCAAGGAGATCAGGATCGGCACCGAGGAGCTCCCGACCGCCGACGGCAGGACCGCCAACACCTCGACCATCGAGATCGTTATGGAGAAGCCGTGAATTCGACTCCCTTTCCTTTTCCTTCGGGGCTCTTCTGACGCTTCAAACTGGCTTGAAGCTGTGAAAAGATTTAATACGTCCTCACCGTATTCTCCCCAGGTGGCGCCGTTTGGACTATGAGACAATAGACATACACGACGAAAGGGCCAAGGAGCTCGCGCAGATTCTGATGAACGACAAAGCGATAGCCATCCTGCATCTCGTGGAAGATCAGGCGCTGTCAATAAGCGAGATATCCCGCGAGCTGAGCCTCCCCATCTCCACGGTCTCATACCACATAGACAAAATGCTCAAGGTCGGCCTCATCGAGGTGGCGGGGAAGAAGTACGGGAAGAGGCTCCAGGAGGTTAAGCTCTATCGCGCCTCCAACAGGCCCATACTTCTCGTACCTCGCCGGAACGTTGCAAAGGTGAGGAAGAAAGCTGTTATGAGCTTTGAGAAGCTGCACGTTATAAGCCTGGGCCTCGCCGGGCTGGTGGCGGCCGGTGTGTACGCCGCGGCGCGGAATGTACTGCCCCTCGTAAGTTCCGGCGGTGCACCCGAGTCAATCACGCAGTCGGCGGTGGACAACGTCTCGATGATGGTGGCATCTGAAAGGGCCACCGTTCCATCGGCAACGAACACGAGTACCGAATCCGTGCTCTATGCGCTTCACTCCACGGTGCCCCGTTCCGGCCTTGAAGCCCATGCAACGGCCGTTTCGGTGGGCTTGGCCATTGCTGCGTTCATCTTAACGTTTCTCCTGATTTCGTACATTCTGAAGCGCAGGGGTTGAAGAAAAGGTTTTTAAGTTTCTTCTCCAACCCCCGTTGGCGAGGTGATAAAATGGCACCTAGGATAGCCGTGGGACAAGTGGTTAAAAGGAAGGCAGTCATCGTCAAGCCGGACGACACCGTCCACAGGATCGCCAAGATTCTCTCAAAGAACAAGGTGGGAAGCGCGGTTGTTGTTAAAGGCGACGAAATCGTTGGAATAATCACCGACCGCGACATACTCGACAAGGTCGTCGCGAAGGGAAGGGACCCCAAGACCGTCAAGGTCGAGGAGGTCATGACAAAGAACCCGATAACCATCGAGGACGACTACGAGGTTCAGGACGCGATCGACAAGATGATGGACAAGGGCATCAGGAGGCTCCTCGTTACTAGGCTTGGAAGGCCGATAGGCTTCGTCACCGCCGCTGATCTCCTCGCTGCACTCAACGCGTACAACAGTGAGAGTGAGGAGGAAACCAGCGAGGAGACTGAGGTCTACGGAATCTGCGAGCTCTGCGGACAGTACGGCCCACTCTACAAGGTCTACATCGAGGGCGGCGAGAAGTGGATATGCGAGAGCTGCAAGGACAGCCTCAACCTCTGACTCCCTTCAGTTCTTTCATAACTTCGTCCATTACCTCAGCGAAGGCTCTGTTTCTGTTCTCGACGCTCAGCGTGTAGAGCTTTCCAAGGGGGCGGAACTTATCGGCCATCTTTCTGTGCACAACGGCCAGAAGGGACTTTTCCGACTTCAGAACCTCGCCAACAACACGGATGAACTCGTCGCTCTTGTACTCCATCGGGCCGATTTCGTCTATGACTATCAGGTCGGCCTCAACCAGGGCGCGTTTTATCGCCGAAACGCCGACACGGTTTATTTCGTCAACGTGGACGACGTACTTCCCGAAAGGAACGCCCGGGAGGTGCGAGGTCCTCCTAACGCTGGCCAGGGTTCCCTCCTCTCCGGTGTCGAGGGCCGTGATCCTGAAACCCACGCGCCTTCCGTTCCTCCGTACTTCCTTCGTTATCATCCCACCGACGAGGTAGCCCCAGCGGTCGGCTTCCCTCGCAACCCTCTCCACCAGCGTTGTCTTCCCGACTCCCGCCGGACCGGTAACGAATATCCTCAACGTCATTTCAACCACCGAAGGAGATTTAAGTTCCTTCCTTAAACCCTTTGGGGTGGTGGCTATGGAGGTAAGATACAGGCCAGAGGAGTTGACGAGGCTCCCAAGGAGCGTACGATATGAAAGTGGGAAGGTCATCATGATAGACCAAACACTTTTGCCGGGAGAGTTCAAGACGATAGAGCTGGGAACCGTTGATGAGGTCGCCGAAGCAATAATCACGATGAAGGTCCGCGGTGCGCCGGCAATAGGTGCGGCGGCAGCCTTCGGTCTGGCCCTCTACGCCGACACAAGCAAAGCTAAAACCCGGGACGAGTTCATGGACGGCTTTTACAGCGCATACGACAGGCTTAAGAACACCCGGCCAACCGCTGTGAACCTCTTCTGGGCGCTCAACAGGATTAAGAAACTGGTAGAGGAGAACCTTGAGAGTCCGCTCGACGAGATTAAGCACATGATCGTCGCCGAGGCACAGAGGATAGCGGACGAGGACGTCGAGGCCAACCTCAGGATGGGCCACTACGGTGCCGAGGCTCTCCCGGAGGGGAACATTCTAACGCACTGCAACGCTGGCAGCTTGGCAACCGTTCAGCTCGGGACAGTTGGGGCAGTTCTGAGGGTCATGCATCGCGATGGGAACCTCAAGCTCCTTTGGGTGGACGAGACGAGGCCCGTCCTTCAGGGCGCAAGGCTTTCCGTGTGGGAGTACCACTACGATGGAATACCTCTCAAACTCATAAGTGACAACATGGCCGGCTTTGTCATGCAGCAGGGGAAGGTTGATGCTATCATCGTCGGCGCGGATAGGATAGTGGCCAACGGCGACTTCGCCAACAAGATAGGAACCTATACTTTGGCCGTTCTCGCCAAGGAGCATGGGATACCGTTCTTCACGGTCGCACCGCTCTCGACAATAGACATGAGCCTCAAGAGCGGGAAGGAGATACCCATCGAGGAAAGGAAGCCCGAGGAAGTTCTCACCTGCGGTGGCTGCAGGATTGCCCCCGATGTGGACGTCTACAACCCGGCCTTTGATGTCACACCGCACAGGTACCTGACGGGCATAATAACCGACAGAGGCGTCGTTTACCCGCCCTTCGAGAGGAATTTGAAGAGGCTGTTCAGGGAAGAACCGTGAAGCCTTCTTTTTCTGCGGCATTTTTCAACTTTTCATCAAAGGTAACGAAGACTTTAGCCTCATCTTTTATCCTGAGTGCGGAGGCCAGCTGAAGGGAGTCGAGAGTTTTGAGACCGTGCTTTATCACAAGGGAAGTCGCAAGGCTTATCGTCTCGCTGGAGATTGGAACGACGACGTAATCTTCAAGGTCTGAGTAAAACCTCTCCAATGCCCATTCAAGGGTGCTCTTTTTGAGTTCACCGCTGAGATGCCGTCTCATCAACGCAGACGTCATTTCAACGATAGCGAGCTCCGAGATAGCCACGATGTACGTTTCCATCAGCTCATTAACAATAGAACTTCCCCGCTCAACGTGGTAATGCTTCACAAGGGCGCTTGTGTCGAAGAAGGCTACCTCCATTCTTCAGCCCTCTCCCTTAGGATGTCATCACTCAACTCGCCCTTAACGGATTTCAAAAGCTCCCTGACCTCCTCTAGAGGAGGAGCTTTCTTCAAGAACTTCTTTAGATGAGGATACGTTATCATCAGCTGAACGCGCCTCGCCGAGAGACTCATGCAACCACCGTATTAGCTTGGAAAAGAGAATACTAAAACGTTTTCCTCAACAATCCCCTAACCCTCTCAAAAACCGACCTCTTCTCCTCCACATCCTCGACGAAAACTCCCTTTATCTCCCCGATTTCCTCCTCTATGGCCGGCAGGAGGAGGCCGAGAAGCTCAAGGGGTTCGAGGCAGTGGCAGTCCGTCGAGTACTCAAAGGGCTCACCCGGGAGTTCGACCCTGAGGGAAATGCCGTCCCCGGTCTTTAGAATCTCAAAGGGTGCGGTAAATTTCTCGCCGACGATTTTGCCCCTCACCAGCATCGAATGTAGACTAAAAGGCGAGAATTAAAGAATTTCTCTACCGAAAGGTTTCGAACTTGAGGTTAACCCGGCCGAGAACGTTAAAAGCCCACCCGCCCAATCTTAACCGGTGATGGAGATGTTCTGGCTGAAGACAAAACTCATTGAGGGCGAGGGCTCCCTTGGGAAGCTCTCCAAGGAAGTAAGGGGGCACGAGCGCGTTCTTATCCTGGCCTCCCGTTCGATGAAGAGGCACGGCTTCCTGAGCGAGGCCGAGGACTACGTGAAGGAGGCCGGCGCGGAGGTCTTCTCGATAGCCGGCCTTCCGGCGGAGCCGAGCGTTGAGGTCATAGAGGAGTTCCTGCCCAAGGTGCGGGAGTTCGAGCCTGACCTTCTCGTGTCCATGGGAGGGGGCAGTGTCATCGACACGACTAAGGCTTTGAAGGTCTTCTACGATGCCCCGGAGCTGAACTTCGAGGAGATAGCCTTCATAGACAGGTTTTCGAGACCAAAGCCGGTTCCGAAGCTGAGGACGAGGTTAATAGCGATACCATCAACCAGCGGTGCCGGGAGCGAAGTTTCCGGGGCGAGCGTGCTGAAGAAGGGCGGAGTCAAATACAACATAGTCACTCCGGAGATAGCGCCCGATGTAGCCATCCTCGACCCCCGGCTGCCGAGGACGATGCCCGCTGAGGTGGCGCGGAACTCGGGCCTTGACGTCCTCGTTCATGGAATAGAGGCGCACACGACGAAAGTCGCTTCTCCCTTCAGCGACGCCATGGCGATTAAGGCGATAAAGACCGTTTACAGGTGGCTCCCGCTCTCGGTTAAGGGCGACGGGGACGCGAGGGCGAGGGTTCACTACGCGGCAACGATGGCGGGGATAGCGTTCCTCAACGCGCGCCTCGGCCTATGCCACGCGATGAGCCACAAAGCAGCGTGGATTGGTCCACATGGACTCCTCAACGCGATATTCCTTCCCTACGTGATGGAGTTCAACGCCGAGAGGAGCGACTACGCGAGGAAGCGCTACGCAGAGATAGCGAGGGAGCTGGGCTTCCAGACGGCGAAGGACCTCATCGAGGTTGCGGGGGAGCTCAACGAGATGCTCGGCGTTCCGAGGCTGAGCGAACTGGTCGATGAGGAGACCTTCGTCGAGAGGGTCGAAGAGATGGCCGAAAAAGCCTACCGCGACGGGCTTATAGCTTTTAACCCGGTCGAACCGAAGCCCGAGGAAATAAGGAAGCTGTATCTGAGGGCATACCGGGGAGAATGAGGAATAAAAGAGAAATCAGCCGACTGTTATTTCCCTTTCTCCCTCGTTCTCCACCTCGTGTATCTTTCCGCCCTTCATGACCTCGACGATGGCCAGGCTGAGCAGGGCGAGGAATAGGTAGACGAGGGCCGAAGTGCCAAAGAGCACCTCGTAGGCCTTCTCCGTCGGTATCTTGATGGGCACCGGCACCTGGGGGATGTGCACGAGTATGTAGTAGGTGCTCATGACGGTTCCCGCTATGGCAGGTCCCCAGGTCGAGCCGAAGTTTCTGAACAGGCTGTTCGCTCCGGTCGCCACTCCCATGACCCTCGGGGGAACTGAGAACACCAGCACGTTGATGAAGGAGACGTTCATCAGGGTTATTCCGGCCCCGACGACCGTTATGAGGGCCACGAACTGGGTGAGGGAGAGCTGGGTGGCGTACTGGGAGAGCAGAGCCAGGCCTGCACTTGCTGTCAGGGCACCGGTTATGGCCAAAGGCTTCGCACCTATCCTGGGCATCAGTTTGCCGGCCAGGGGAGCTACGACCAGCATCGCAAGGGCCATAGGGGTCATGAGCAGGCCGCTTTCGAGTATCGTCTTGCCGAAGCCGTAGGGCGGCTTCATCTGGAAGATGTAGGTGTTCGCCTGGCTCATCATGGATATTCCGAAGGCCGCGAACATTATGCCGAGGTTCACTATGGCGGGATTTCTGGAGGATATTATGTCGAGCGGAATCAGCGGGTTGTCGGCCCTCTTCTCCCAGAGGCAGAGCGCGATGACTCCAACGATGGACACTCCGAAGAGCACGAGCGTCTGCTCCGCCCTCCAGCCGACGTTGGGGGCCCTCGTTACGGCGACGAGAGCTGGCACGACCGCCCAGACCAGGAAGAGCGCCCCCGGCCAGTCGAGCTTTCCGGGGTTCACGTAGCGGCTCTCGCGGAGAACCCTCCAGGCGAGTATAAACATCAGAACCGCAAACGGTGCCGCCGAGTGGTACGTCCAGCGCCAGCCGAAGTTCTGGGTTACATACGCGCCAAGGGGGAGCGCGATAACCATACCGACGCCAAACATGGCACTTGTCATTCCCTGAACCTGAGGCACCATCTCGGGCGGGAACTCCTCACGGACGAGGCTGAAGGCGAGGGGGAATATGGCCATTCCGAGGCCCTGGATTCCGCGGGAAACGAGAAGCCAGTGAAAGCTCGGCGCGAAGCCGTTGAGGATGACGCCGAGCGTGTAGAAGCCTAAAGCCACCAGAAACATCCTCTTCTTGCCGTACATATCCCCGAGCTTGCCGAGTATGGCGGCACTCACCGTTCCGACGAGGAGGTAGATGGTCAGCACCCAGCTGACGTCGTTGGGGTTTATCCCAAACTCCTTCTGTATCGTCGGCAGTGCTGGAGTGAGCATCGCCTCGGTGTACATGACGAGGAGCGGCAGGATGACCACCACCAGCATCGCCCTCTTGGCGTAGGCCATGTCATAGGCTCCGTTCTTCCTCGCGGCTTCCATTGCTATCACCGATGTATCGGACGATATATCGCTTATAAATCTAACGGTGGTTGGGCTTATAAACCACCGCGCTCATTTTTCATCATGCACACTCTCCTGAGAAAGGCCATCAGGGAGCGCTTCGGAAGGCTCAACGAGGTCCAGATGGGGGCATTCCGCGAGGTTAGTTCGAGGAAGAGCGTTCTGGTCATCGCTCCAACCGGCTCGGGGAAAACTGAAGCGGCCGTTCTGCCCGTCTTCAATGAAATCCTTGAAGAGGGACTTAAACCGATTTCCGCCCTCTACATCGCACCGCTCAAGGCCCTCAACAGGGATCTGCTTGAGAGGCTGGAATGGTGGGGAAAGAAACTTGGAATAACCGTCGAGGTCAGACACGGCGACACCTCAGCCTACAGGAAGGCGAAGCAGACGAGGAATCCCCCTCAGATGCTCATCATAACCCCCGAAACCCTCGGCGTGATTCTGACGGTTAAATCCCTCAGAAAGCACCTCGAAAACGTGAGGTTCGTCATCGTCGATGAGATAGCCGAGCTGGTCGATAACAAGCGCGGTGCGCAACTGCTCCTCGGCCTTGAGCGTTTGGCCGAGATTGCGGACTTCAGAAGAATAGGCATGACCGCAACGGTCGGCAACGAGGAGGAAGTGAGGGAATGGTTAGGGGCAGACGTCATAGTGAAGCCGAGCTGGAGGAAGAACTACCGCTTCCATGTTCTCTATCCGAGGCCCGGCGAGAAGGACATGAAGCTCGCCAGGGAGCTGAGCCTTTCCCCCGAGATAGCGGCGAGGCTGAGGCTCCTCTGGAGGATAGTTGAGGAGCACGGAAGGGCGCTCATATTCACCAACACGCGCCAGTTCGCGGAGATCTTGGCCCACCGCCTCAAGGCCTGGGGGAAGCCGGTCGAGGTTCACCACGGCTCGCTTTCGAGGGAGGCACGCATTAAAGCGGAGAGGGCCCTTAAGGAGGGCAGGATCAAGACCCTAATCTGCACGTCCTCGATGGAGCTGGGCATAGACATAGGCGACGTTGATGTTGTTATTCAGTACATGAGCCCCCGCCAGGTGAACAGGCTCGTCCAGCGCGTCGGAAGGGCTAAGCACAGGATAGGCGAGGTGAGCGAGGGCTACGTCATAACTTCCAACGTCGAGGACTACCTCCAGAGCCTCGTCATAGCGAAGCACGCCCTCGAAGGCCGTTTTGAGGCGGTCGAGCCGATGGGCGGCCTTGATGTTCTGGCCCACTTCGTTGTCGGCCTGCTCGTCGAGTATAGGAGACTCCCGCGCGAGAGGCCCTACGAGATAGCGAAAAGAGCCTACGTTTACCGGGATTTGAGCTGGGAGGACTACCTCGATGTTCTGGCGGTTCTCGAAGATGCTCGGCTGATAGGCTACGACGAAGAAAGCGGCCTGCTCTACCTGAGGAGGGGAGCCTTCCAGTACTACTACGAGAACCTCTCGACGATTCCCGATGAGGTTTCGTGGAGGGCTTTCGACGCCGGAAGCGGGCACGTCATAGGCAGACTCGACGAGAGGTTCGTGATGGACCTGGAGGAGGGCATGGACTTCGTCATGAACGGGCGGAGCTGGATTGTGCTTAAAATCGATGACGAGGCGAGGCTTTTGAAGGTCCGTGAGAGCAAGAGCCTTGAGAGCGCCATACCGAGCTGGGAGGGTGAGATGATTCCGGTTCCATTCAGCGTTGCCCTTGACGTAGGCAGGCTGAAGAGGGAGTTGGCTTTTGACTTCGAGAAGGCGAAGGGGCTTTTGGAGGGGGTTGAGTTCAGCGAGGAGGAGCTGAGGAGGGCTTTCGACGAGATCAAAGATGAGTCCTTCTCAACCGACCGCGATATCATCGTCGAGAGCACACCCAAGGCACTTGTCATACACGCCGATTTTGGAAACCGGGCCAACGAGGCTCTCGGAAGGCTGGTTCACTCGTTCCTGATTCTGCGCTACGGAAGGGTTTTTTCGGTTCGCTCACAGGCCCACGCGATAGTCTTCAAAACGCCCTTCCAGCTGAACCCGGAGGAGGTGAAGGGCTACCTCTACGGGGAGCCGGAGAGTTTGGAGTTCGTCCTCGCGAGAGCGCTGAGGGATTCACACGCCTACCGGTGGAGGATGCTTAACGTGGCGAAGCGGTTCGGGGCTTTGAGGAGGGACGCCAAGATAAGGAGAATCGAGAGGCTCTTCGAGGGTACGGTGGTGGAGAGGGAAACCCTGAGCGAGCTGTACCACGACAAGGTGGACGTAAGAAAGGGAGAGCTCGTCCTTGAGATGCTCAAGAGGGGTACGATAAGGGTGAAGACCGAGCTTAGGAGGGAACCCTCGACTTTGGCCAAGCTCAACATGACCGTCGGCGGCGAGTTCCTGCTCTCCGGCGTTCTGGAGAGGGACGAGATACTGGAGCTGTTCAGGAAGAGACTGCTCGACCACAAGGTCGTTCTGGTCTGCACCAACTGCGGCTGGCACTCGAAGACGAGGGTGATTAGACTGCAGAACGTGGAGCTGAGGCAGTGCCCGCGCTGCGGCTCGAAGATGCTCGCCGTTGCTCACCCAATAGATGCGGAGGAGTTTCTCCCGGTCTTGGAGAAAGTTCGCCATGGAAAGCCGCTGGAGCGGAAGGAGGAGAGAACCTACAGGAAGCTGCTGAAGGCCGCCGACCTCGTGGATTCCTACGGGTTCGAGGCGGTCTTGGCTCTGGCCAGCTACGGAACGGGGCCGGACACGGCGGCAAGAATTTTAGCCCAGTACAAAGGAGATGGCCTGCTCGTCGCCCTAATGGAACGGGAGCGGCAGTTCATAAGGACGAGAAGGTTCTGGGTGGATAAGAAGGAGGAGAAGGGGAGCGAGAAATAGCCCCCAACCACTGACCTCCTCCCGGCCGTGAACGGCGGGGGTTCCAACGAGGAACCCCCTAACCCAAAGGCGGGGAAGTTTGAGGGGTAATCCGCATCGCCCCCTTTGAAGGGGTTCGGAGAACCCCTCTGGCCGGGTCTTCCCCCAATTACCCCTCCCTCCCGTTAAAGCCGAGAGGCTCGGGGTTATCGTTTTCACAGCCTTCTTCAAAATATTAAACGCTCCAACGATGTCTGAATTCATGACAACGCCCTCTTCACGGCACTTAAACAAACCCCTGAAAATCCTACCATTCGAATGGCGTTGGCCGCAAAGAGGGCAAAGCTGGGAAGTGAAAGCCTCACCAACAACCTCGACGGAGATACCGAACTCTTCCGCAACTTCCATCAAACGTTTAATGACGTAATTGAACCGCCAGACGTGGGAGAGAATGAAATTCTGCCTTTTACCCTTGTTAGAATTCCTACCGATGCCCTTGGGATAGCCAACAACAATCTCGCTAACACCCAATTCGTAGAGTTTTTCAACAGTCTGCCTAACTGCCGTGTTAATGTAGTGTTTGGCTTGTAGTTTAGCCTTTCGGCGGAGCATTTTAAGCTTCCTACTCGTTTTTGCTCCCGACTTGTTGAGTTTGGACTGATAGTCAGCAATGATTTTTCTAAAATAGAAGTCAATAGCTTTTAATGGCCTTCCATTAACGAGAAAGCTTTCACCGTTCTCGACGTAAACGGCCATTAAATTGTTCACTCCAAGGTCTATTCCAGCGGAAAGGTTTCCCTTTGGAGTTCTTGGAAGGTTCACCCAACCGTTTTTGGTGAGTTTTTGATTGACCCTAAAGCTTATTTTCGCATACCACTTCCGCTTTACCTCGTCATAGACTATTTCTAACCTCCCTTGCTTGCATTTGAAGTGTATTCCGCCCTTAAACTGGAGTTTTAGTTTCCCAAATTTTCCGAGGCGTCTGATTTCGATAACGTTGTCATAAATTCTATACTGGTCGTTTCTGATTGGGATAACAAACAGTTTCCTACCGTCCTTCTCTCTAATAAAACCGGGTGGTTTGGGTTTGAACCATTCCGGCAGTCCTCCAGTTTTCTCCTTTTTGTTGAGTACGAAGAATGAACGCCAGCTTTCAGCGTTCTTTCTCGCCAAAGTTTGGACTGTTGAGCCTCCAATCCAGTTTTTGAATTGATAATAGGCCTCTTGCTGTGTTCCCCGGAAGTCTATTTTTCCGAATTCTTTGAATTGTTTTAGTCTTTGGTAGTTCAGCTTGTTCCAGATTACTGCGGTAGCGTTAGCTGACTCAAAGAGGATTTTCTCTTGTTCCTTGCTTGGCTGGAGTTGGACTGTTACTGTTCTCTTCATTAGTGGTTAGTTTACCGTTTTTGGCTTAAAATGGTTTGCTTTTTCTCTTGGTTGCTTGTTGAGTAGTTGTTTGTCCCCGCCCTGAAGAGCGAGGTTTGGTTCAAGAGAAAAATCACTGGAGGTTCCGCATCGCCGGCTTTCTGAAGAGCTCATCCAGCTCCGCCCGTCTGGCCCGCACCCGCTCGTGGAGCCTCGCCACGCGCTCGTCACCAGGATATTTCATCATCAGGGTTGTGGTTATGCCCTCCAGGAAGCCGAGTATCGAGACTTTTATGAAGTCCTCGCCCTTCTTGCTCTCCAGCCCCTCGTTGAGGGCCACGAACGAATCGAGCCTCGCTATTAGCGCCCCCTCCCCAAGCTCTTCCAGCAGGCTTCTGACCTCCGCCACCTCGGGTATATCGATCGTCATACCATCACCTCACAGCTTCAAATTGAAGAACCTCACCGCGTTCCTCTCGGTGACCCTCTCGACTTCCTCGAACCCCAGCCCCTTAAGCTTTGCCACCTCTTCAATGGCAACGCGGACGTTGCACGGCCTGTTTCTCTCCCCCTTGATGGGACTCATGTAGGGAGCGTCCGTTTCCACCAGCATGTTTTCGACTTTAACTGCCTTCGCCGCCGCCATTACCTCTGGGATGAAAACTATCCCCGTGTTTATCCCGATTACGTGGCCGTTCTCTACTATCTCCCCCGCCAGCTCAACGCTCCCGGCGAAGGAGTGGAAGTACGCCCTAACGCCCGCGCGCTGAACCATCTCAAAGGCCTCCCTTTCGGCCTCGCGGGCGTGTATCACCACGGGAAGCCCCAGTTCGAGGGCCAGCTCAAGGAAGTGCTTGAATATCGCCCTCTGGTTCTCCCGTTGCCTTTCGTTTTCCGCGTAGTGGTAGTCGAGCCCTATCTCCCCTATCGCCACTATCTCGTCCCTGTGGTCCAGTATGAACTCCTCAACCCGCTTCACCTTCTCCCAATTGCCACGCCGCGCCTCGTTCGGATGGTACCCCAGGGTGGGAACGATGAAACCAAAGTACGGTTTCAGCATCTCCCAGCTCTTCCAGACGTGGGCTTTCCTGTACTCGGTGATTGAGTCCACCACAGCGGCGAGATCCTTCCGGCACTCCTCTATGATCCTCGGTGCGTCCTTTTTGTAAAACTCGAAGTGGGCGTGGGCATCAATCACTCTCTCCCCTCCTGTCCTTTCTGGTCTCCCATATTACCTTCCCATCTTTTCTAACGACCCTCAGGATGCGGTGGTACGGTATCTGGGCGTCCCCGACAAAGAAGTAGCCGTGACCGAGCTCTATCATCTCGACGGGGATTTTCTTGACATCGCCGTAGGCACCGCGGTGCTCTATGATGACGTAGTAATCACCCTCGTCCTCCCTGGGGTCGTACTTGAGCTTCGCCAGAACCTCCTTCACGGAGCCCTTCCGCATCAGAGCCACCCCAGGATTTCGTCGATGTTCTCTCCCCAGTCCTTTATGACCCAGCCGTGTCCTGGAAGGCCGAAGTCAACATCGTAATCCCTGAGCCTTTCGAGGCTCTCCCTCAGAGCCCATCCGTCTCCCGTGGGCAGGTCTGTCCTGCCAACCGTGCCGTTGAAGACTGTATCCCCGGTGAACATTATTCTCGTCTCTCCATCATCCAGGTAGAGGCACGAGCTTCCCGCCGTGTGGCCGGGCGTGTGGATCAGCTCAAGCTCCAGGGAGCCGACTTTGAGCGCATCACCCTCTATCCTGTGGAGGTCAACCTTCTGCGGTTCGAACCTCCTCCCGTATGAATAGGCCAGAATCACGTAGTCGTCTCCCTTCTCCAGCGTTTTCGCCGTGGTTTCGTGGGCGGCGAAGAGAACCGCTATGCCCTTTCCCTTCAGCCAGTCCGCCAGGGCCATATTTCCGCCCACGTGGTCGAAGTGCTCGTGGGTGTTGAATATCGTGACCCTATCAACGCCGTTGAGGAGGCCTTCCCTCTCCCAGATTTCGGCGTAGACGTGCCAGTTAACGCCGGTGCCGGTGTCCACTACGAGGGCCTCCCTTCCGGCCCTCACCAGGTAGACGTTCGAGTCCCAGCCTATGCCCCTCAGCATCGTGGTGTGGGGAGGAATCTCAACAGGCACCAGCTCCCTCGGGAACTCCTCGATGGAGCTTATCCTCACGCTTTCACCTCCAAAAGGGGCTCGAGGAGGACCGTCTCCTCATACGGAGGGCAAACCCCGTCGGGAGGGGTCAAACTCTTCATCGCCCTATCGACTTACGCGGGGGATGTTTATAAACTCAACCGCGGAGGTTGAATTAGGTGACCCAAATGAAAACCGAGCGCGCGAAGGAGATACTCCTTCAGCTTTTGAAGATACCCTCCCCCTCTGGAGAGGAAGACAGGATAATGCTCCACATAATGGAGTTCCTCCACAAACTGGACTACGACGTCCATATCGAGAGCGACGGGCAGATCATCGACCTCGTCGTCAACCCCGAGGCCGAGCTCTTCTACGAGGTTCACATCGACACGATACCGATTCGCGCGGAGCCCTTCGTGAGGGGCAACATCGTCTACGGAACCGGTGCGAGCGACATCAAGGGCGGAGCGGCAGCTATACTCCTCATGCTCGAGAACCTCCGCAGGGAAGGGAAGGAACTCAACGTCGGCATCGTCTTCGTCAGCGACGAGGAGCACGGCGGCCGCGGAAGTGCCCTCTTCATGGAGCGCTACAAGCCCAAGATGGCCGTCGTTCTGGAGCCGACTGATTTGGAAGTCCACATCGCGCACGCCGGCAACATCGAGGCCTACTTTGAAGTTGACGGCAAGGAGGCCCACGGAGCGTGCCCCGAGAGCGGAGTGAATGCGATAGAGGAGACCTACAAGATGCTCGAGGAGATGAAGAAGCTCGAGCCCTTCAATGCCAAGGGCAAGTACTTTGACCCCCACATCGGCATCCAGGAGCTCGTCTGCGAGAACCCGGTCTACCTCATCCCTGCCCTCTGCCGCGGCCGGCTTGAGGCGAGGCTCCTGCCGGACCAGGAAGTCGAGGACATACTCGACCTCCTCGACCCAATATTCGACGAGTACACGCTGAAGTACGAATATACGGAGATATGGGACGGCTACAAGCTTGAACCCGACGAGGAGATTGTCCAGCTAGCGAAGAAAGCGATGGACGTTACCGACATAGACGAGTTCGGAGGAATGAGAAGCTGGACGGATGCCATAAACTTCATGTACAACGGTACCAGAACCATAGTCTTCGGCCCGGGCAACCTCGACATATCGCACACCAAGAACGAGCACATCGATGTTAGGGACGTCGTTACCGCCAGCGAGTTTCTGAAGGCACTGAACGAGATTTACGGGAAGGGCGAGTGAGCTTTTCTTTTTCTCGCCAACCTTTTTAGGAGGACCCCCACCAGTCACTTTTTCTCCTGAAAGTCTCGCTTTTGGGGGTGGGGATGCAATAAACTGCCCAACAGCCCTTAAACGCCGAAACCCTTTTGAACTTTGGGGTGTAGTAAGGCCTCGGAGGGGCCACTCAAAGACAACCCGATGGGACGAGGGGTTTCAGCGTGTCCTCCCGCCATTGGGGGGAAGACGCCGTAAGGCGTCCTTTCAAAAACCGCTTTCGAGCGGTTTGAAACTCTGTGGGGTGGCCTTAGGTGATAACCCCAATCCGCTTTGGCGGTAGGGGTAACGGGCGCGAGACCGTGCCTTCGGGCCGAGCCGAAACCGGCGACGGGAGTAGGAGATGAGTGCCCGTAAACCTTCCCGCCACTGGCGAGGGGTTAGGCAAACCCTCGCACTTCACGGCGGAGAGGAGGTCAGCCTTTAGAAGGAACAATCTACAGTTGCGACGTCAGGGAGTCGTCGATAAACGTCAAGGGAGGGGAAGCAAAGGGAAGGCTAAGCGACCCACTCGAGCTCGTAGCCCCTCGCGCGAAGCTTTTCCATGTCTTCCCTCGCTATCCTTTCCGCCTTCTTTATGTCGTTGGTGACGACTATCCTCTCTTTGGGGAGGGTGTTGTTCATGTAGTAGACAATTCTCACGAGCATGCCATCACCCCAGTATATCACTGCGAGTGATAGAAAAATCGGGAGGATTTAAAAACATTGTTGCACCGATTTTAACATCAAAGTACACAACAGTCCAGACCAAAATATGCATCGATGTACAATATTGTCACGATAGTCACAAGTGTCGCTCCGCCGCGGAGAATGCCAAAAAGAATAATTTGGGGAAGAAGAATCACTCGATCTTCTCCAGCTCGAAGACCCTTGCGTCCTTCCGCTTCATTTCCTTTACCGCCATCCTCCTGGCTTCATCGGCGCTGTCGGCGTGAAGGATTATTGTTTCGCCGTGGTTTTCCCCACCGTGGAGGGTAAGGGCCCATTTCATCGTATCACCGGCAGAACTTCGTCACATCTCCAAGCTTTATAAGTCTAACGGGGGAGTTTTAATCATGAGGTTGGTAATTCGACAAGATGATTTAAAGGAGATCATCAAAATGACAGAAAGGAGTGCTGTTGAGGTATGTGGCTTCCTCTTCGGGAGGCGAGAAGGGAATGACTTCATCGTCGAAGAAATTCGCTTCATCCCCAACAGGTTGAACTCGCCCACCGCCTTCGAGATGGAGCCGCTCGAGATGGTGAAGGCCATAGACCGGGCCGAGGAACGGGGCCTTGAGGTTGCCGGCATCTTCCATTCCCACCCGAAGTGCCCGCCGAGACCGAGTGACAGGGACTTGAAGGGCATGAGGCTCTGGCCAGTCGTCTGGCTGATAGTTACGTCGAAGGGCGAGGTTAGAGCGTGGATTCTGGAGGAGGGGAAGGTTGAAGCGGTGGAGGTTGAGGACGAAGTTGATTCTGTTAGGGGGATATAGAGGAACTCGCCAAGAGCGTGAGGAGGGGATGTTCAACGGAGGAGGAACAGAGAAAGAACTTGAAGAATTGAGAAATCGAAGCCCACGCACAGAGGGAACTTGATTAGTCCTCCCTAATCACGATCTCTATCTTTCTCCCCTCGCGGTAGCCCTTCATCGCCGAGAGCATGCCCTTGATGGTCTTCTCCACCAGCTCCTGCACCCAGTCCTTCATCGGCAGGACCTGGCCGTCTATTCTAACGGTCACCTTCGGTTTCTGACTCAGAACCACACAATCCTTGGTCGTCTTCTCGCCCCTCACTATCATCCTCGCCATCTCGGCGCACTCAAAGCCGCAGAGGCCGCAGTCTATGTTGGGGAGCATGAAGGCTCCCGTCTCCACCAAATCCGCGAGCTTCTCCGGCTCTTTGGTAGCGTCTATGACAGGAAGGCCCTCAACTCCATCCGCACCCGCCGAGGCTATAACTCCGCTCACCGCTACGGCAAGGCCGTCGTTGAGCTCCCTCACGTCCTCCTCGTTCCTCGCGCATATTATCCTGGGAACGTGCTGAACCGATTTAAATCCCTCGAGAAGGAGGAAATCGGCGGAAACCATTGAGAACAGCGCGTTGATGTCCTTGGCGTTGAAGAGGAAGGCATCGGTATCGTTCGCCCTGACAAGGACGGCATCGGCGACCTTTGAGAAGCGCCACGTATCGCTCCCCTCCCTGTCGAAGTCGACGTGCATGCTCTTAGCTATGGCAACGCGGTAACCTCTCTCCTTGAGGACCCTCGCGACGGCCTCAATCGTCGTCGTTTTCCCGCTCTTCTTGAAGCCAACGAAGGCGATGCCCCTCATCCCAATCCCTCACAGGAGCATTATCCAGTTGAGGTCGTCTATCTTCACCACGAGGGCCTTGGCCTTGTTTCCGGCTATGTCCACCACGTCCCTCAGGAGTATGACCTCCTCATCGAAGTCATCCAGGATTCCGGTGAAGGAGTGCTCGTTGCTAACAGCCAGGGCAACCCTCTTTCCCTTCCAGGCCTCCAGGGTTCTGTCGAGCAGGTACTGCTTCTCGCCCATGCGCTCACCTCCAGAAACCAAAAACCTATAAGGCTTTTAACCGTTTCCGGTTCGGTGATAGAATGAGGTTCGTCACGAAGAGTGAATCCGTAAAGAAATCGTTTTTGGAAGACCTGAGAAGGGAAGGCATCAAGTTCGAACTTCATGAGAGACTCGGATACGAGGCGTTCGTTGGATACCTGCTCGAGGGAACTCTTGAGGAGATAAGTGCGCAGATAGACATCATAGAGGGGGCCGACAGGGAGGCCCTCAGGGAGGGATTCGTCTCCTTCAGGGAGAGCCTCAACCACATACTGGAGCACATCAAGGTCGGCGAGAGGTTCGAGACCCTCCTCCAGGAGGGCCCCTGGGTTGCCGAGCTCCTCGACCAGCTCACGAGGAACGGCGCCATAGACTACAGCGACGGCGTCATCAAGCTGAGGAAAGGCATTGACGTCACGAAGCTCCGCTTCGAGTTCAAGTTCCCCTTCAACCTCGTCCACAGCCCGGAGAGCGCCGAGAGGATAGCCAAGCAGTTCGCCTTCACCGACCTCACCATGGAGTACGAGTTCGAGATACTCGAGCTGAACATAGCCAAGATAAACACCCTCGGAAAGATCGCATCACACTACTTCCCGGAGGACTACCTCCTGAGGGTCTACTTCGCGCTGATAGGCCGCTCGATCCTCTCAGGGGAGATACTCAAGTCCCTCGGCAACGAGAAGGTTCCGGAGGAAGACCTGATCAAGGGATTCGTGAGGGCCTCGCCCATCTCGATACCCACTGAGAAGGGAACCCTCGTTATCAACTACTCCCCGAGGGCCGTCGAGGAGGTTCTCCGCTTCCTCAAGAGGGCTGGCTACGTCGAGATAAAGGCAGGGAAGGTCAAGAAGCTCAGGGACCTGGTCTAATCAACCTTTCTCATCTCCTATTTTAGATTCTCGATAATCACCCCACCTCACGGGAACAAACGTTTATAAGTTGGTTCAACATAATGACCAAATCGGTGGTGTTATGGTTCAACCAGATGACCTAATTGTGGAGCACCTAACGAGCACCCCCACCCTGCTCGCCCCTTACAACAAGCCCCACAAGAGACACCTCTACAGCTGGCTGTCCTCGAAGGCTGAGATGTACTTGGAAGGTGGAAACTCCGACACAATCCTTCTGCTCGGAATCAGGGGAGTTGGAAAAACGACCCTGCTCGCCCAGATATACTTTGAAGTCCTGAAAGAGGTTGGTCCCAACGGGGTTCTCTACCTCTCCCTCGACCGGCTGAGGGCCCTCGGCCTAGAGCTGCGGGAGGTGGTTGAGGCGTACAAGCGACTGGTAAGGCCCGAGAAGGCGGTAATCCTCCTCGACGAGGTTCAGTACGAGAAGGATTGGGACTTGAAGATCAAGCTCCTCCACGACGAACGGAGGTTCTTCATAATAGCAACAGGTTCTTCAGCGATAAAGCTCAGGGAAAGCCCGGATCTCGCGAGGAGGGCCCTTCACAGGGAGCTCTTCCCGATGACCTTCCGGGAGTACCACCACCTCAAAACGGGCCGGGAACTGCCGGAACTCATGGGGAGAATCATGAGAGGGGAAGAAATCTCGATGCCCCCTGTGATGGAGGACGTCGAGATGTACGTCAGGGCCGGCGCGATGCCGCTCGCCCTCGAAATGGAAGAATGGGAGGTTTACGAACGATTGACGGCGATGCTCGACCGCGTTGTCTACCGCGACCTGCGGGAGGTTCACGAGTTCGACGCCGAAACGCTCGACCGGGCCTTCGACCTGCTCCACCTTCTCGCGACCCCGAAGGGCGAGCGCTTCAGCTACGAGAGGCTGTCAAAAACCCTCGGGCTAGCCAAGGGGACCGTTATGAAGCTGGTCGATGCTTTGGAGAAGGCCGGCCTCGTGCAGAGGATTCCACCCTGCGGTTCTCCCGCGAAGGCCATCCGAAAAAGCCCCAAAATCAAGTTCCTCGCAGTTCCGATCAAGTCGGCCCTGCTCTTCAGCTCGGGCTTCAACCTCAACAGAAAGGAGGTCTTCGCTTCTCTGCTCGAAGACGTCGTGGCGTTCTACCTGTTCCTCCTCTCAAAATCGGGAAACGGCCGGCTGTGCTACGAGCCCGGCAGGGGCGGAGCGGACTTCGCCCTTGAGCTGAACGGGGAAAGGGTTGTCGTCGAGGTCGGTCTCGGCAAGGTTCGGAAGAGCCAGGTAGAGAGGAGCATGGAACGCTTAGGGGCAGAGAGGGGAATCGTGCTAGGTGAGAGATACGAGATAAGCGAGAGGGTGGCGTTTTACCCCTGGAAGGTCTTTGTGGCCGGGTTCTGACTGAGGACTACCTCATTTCAAAGGATGACCTCCTCCCCGTCCTGAAGGGCGAGGGTTCGGCTTAACCCCTCGCTAATGGCGGGGAGGTTCGAGGGGTAATCCGCATCACCCCTTTTGAAGGGGGTTCGGAGAACCCCTCCGGGAGGGCCTTCCCCCAATTACCCCTACCCCCCGCTAAAGCAGGACGGCTCGGGGTTATCGTTCTCACCACCCTCTTCAAAATATTAAACGCTCCAACGAGGTCGGCGTTCATGACAACACCCTTCCCACGGCACTTAAATAAACCCCTAACAAAGCGGGCATTAGAATGGCGTTGGCCGCAGAGAGGGCAAAGCTGGGAAGTGAAAGCCTCATCAACAACCACAACCAGAATACCATACTCCTCAGCCACTTCCTTCAAGCGTTTGATAACGTAATTAAACCTCCACACGTGGGAGAAGAGAAAATTCTGTCTCCCGCCTTTCTCAGAGTTTCTGGCTATCCCCTTCGGGTAACCAACGAGGATTCTCGAAACTCCGAGGTGATAAAGCCTCTCGACGGTTTGTCTCACGGCAGTGTTAATGTAATGCCTCGCCTGAAGTCTCGCCTTCTCATGCATTCTTTTGAGTTTTCTACTCGTTTTTGCTCCAGACTTGTTGAGTTTTGACTGGTATTCTGAAATCCTCTCCTGCCAGTAAAAGGCGATACTCTTTAAGGGCCTTCCATTCACGAGGAAGCTTTCGCCGTTCTCAACGTAAACGGCCATCAAATTGTTCACTCCTAAATCAATGCCGGCAGAGAGGTTTCTCAATGGTTCTCTTGGAACTTCAACCCACTCACCGTTGATTGTTTTTCTTCCACCGTGATGGTGATGTGAGCGTACCATTTTCTTTTAACGGCATCATACTGTATCTCAAGCCGTCCCTGTTTTCCCTTAAGGTAAATTTTCCCCTTGAATTGAATCCTCAGTCTTCCGAACTTCCCGAGGCGCCTCAACTCAATAACGTTCCCGGTAATCCTGTATTGGTCGTTTCTGATGGGGATTATGAAAATTTTCTTACCGTTTTCTTCTCTAACAAAGCCGGGAGGTTTTGGTCTGAACCACTCCGGCAATTCCCCGTTTTTCTTCTTCTTGTTGAGTTGGAAGAATGAGCGCCAGCTTTCGGCGTTCTTTCTGGCTAATTGTTGGACTGTCGAACCACCAATCCAGTTTTTGAACTCGTGGTAAGCTTCCTTTTCAGTTCCGTTAAAATCAATCCTGCCGAATTCTTTGAATTGTTTTAAACGCTGGTAGTTCAGCTTGTTCCAGATTACTGCCGAAGCGTGAGCTAACTCGAAGAGTGCTTTCTCCTGCTCCTTGCTCGGCTGGAGTTTGACCGTTACCGAGCGCTTCATTTCAGAGTAGGGTATTGTTATTAGGCCTTAAAAGAGTATCACTTTCCCGCTCAAGGGCCAGTTGGGCGGTTGTCAGATAATCAATCCTCGCCTTCCCATTCTTCTCCAGCCATTTCAGCAGTTCCTCTGCAAACTCGAACTTCTTCCTTTTGCTCTCCCATATCGGGGCGTGCTCCCTCAACCCGGGCTTGCTCCACCTCCCCACGGTCTCGCCGAAGTCGAAGCCGACCAGAACTATCTCCCTCGCGCCCAGCTCCTCGGCCAGAAAAGCGGCCCTGTCGCCGTCGGTAAAGCCACCGAAGTTGTAGACGATGTCCAGCGGTTCCGTCTGGGTCGTCCCCAGAACCCTTGAGAAGAGCGGCACGTAGGCGGTCAGTTTATCCACGTTGTCCCCGTGGGCATGAACGGCCATGAATGCTCCCCGGTCGTTCGCCAGCTTCAGGTCGGGAATCCTGCCGTCAAGGTCAGAGACGATGATGTCGGGCACCATATCGTGCTCTAGGAGTGCAGAAGTTGCCCCATCGGCGACTATCAACGTCCCATCGGAGAAATCAAACTCCTGGAGAGCATCCTCCAGGCTGGGCCCGCAGCCGAAGACGTAGGCCTTTCTCCCGACGACGGCCGCCAGCTCGTCCCACAGGATGTATTCATCTCCCTCGAGGAGGAGCGCCCTGAGGATTCGAGCGGCCCTTCTGTCCCCCTCAATCGAGTACCCCATCTCCCGAACGATGCGGAGGTAGAGGGGCTTCCAGTCTTCCCAGTCCATGGAAGGGGATGGGGGGGAGCATATATCAACTTTGCCCTTGGTTCATGTATGGACTTCGTCGGTCCGATAATGGGCACTGCGAAAGATTTAAATGCATGGATGTCCGTAAATATCCACCTGTGACACATTATGAGGCGACAGTACGCGACATTGGCTCTGGTGGTTTTGGTGGTTTTTTCTGCAGTGGCCAGCGGCTGTATAAGCGGCGGTGGCGGAGAGGAAGAGACAGCGACGATAGTGATGGGCGTTACGGACAAGGTGACTGACCTTGACCCCTCGAACGCCTACGACTTCTATACCTGGGAGGTTCTCAACAACGTCATGGAGGGCCTGCTGACCTCCTCCCCGCCGTGAGGGGCGGGGGTTCCAACGAGCTAACCCCTCGCCAAGTGCGGGAAGGTTTGAGGGGTCTCATTTAGGCCCACTAAAAAGCGGGTCTTCGACCCCTCCGGCCCGGTCTTAGGCCAATTACCCCTCCCTTGGGCATACAAACCGCCCAAGTTCAGGGTTATGGTTTTGATAGCCTTCTTCAAAATGTTAAAGGCTCCAACCAAGTCAGCGTTGAAGATAAGCCCCGTTGCGGGACACTTAAATAAACCCCGAACAAACCTCGCTCCCTCGTGGGGCTTCCCGCAGACGGGACAGGTTTTCGAAGTGAAAGCCTCATTCACGACCAAAACCCGAATACCATACTCTTCTGCAACCTCTTTCAAGCGTTTTATCACCGTGTTAAACCTCCAAACGTGAGAAAGCAGATAATTCTGCCTCCTGCCCTTTTCAGGCTTCCTCGCTATGCCCTTTGGATAGCCGACTACAATCCTCGAAACGCCAAGACGATAGAGCCTTTCAACGGTTCTCCTAACGGCAGTGTTAATGTAGTGTTTGGCTTGAAGTTTAGCCTTCTGATACATTCTGGAGAGTTTCCTACTCTTCTTGGCTCCAGACTTGTTGATTAAAGACTGATAATCGGCTATCCGTTTTTGCCAATAGAAAGCTATTGACTTCAATGACCTTCCATTCACTAAGAAGCTCTCTCCATTCTCCACATAAACGGCCATTAGGTTGTTCACTCCAAGGTCAATTCCAGCGGAGAGGTTGCCTAACGGTCGTCTTGGAACTTCAACCCATTCTCCACCCTGAAGTTTCTTCTCGACGCTTATGCTGACGTGAGCATACCATTTCCGCTTCACGGGGTCGTAAGTTATTTCCAGTCTCCCTTGCTTGCCCTTGAGATGGATTCTCCCCTTGAACTGGACTTCCAGCCTTTTGAACTTTCCGAGGCCCTTGAGGATTAATCTATTACCCTCAATCGTGTATTGGTCATCCCTAAGAACGATTAATCCCCCTTCTCTGAGGTAGTTCGGCGGTTTTGGTTTGAACCAGTTGGGGAGTTCTCCGTTCCGTTTATTCCTAATGAGTGAGAAGAATGAACGCCAAGCCTCGGCGTTCTTTCTCGCTATTTGCTGGACTGTTGCCGAGCCTATCTCCGCCTTAAACTCCTCATAGACAATTTTCTCGGTTTTGAGGAAGTCTACAGGCTTTCCCTCGAAGAATTCCTGCCTCCTAAGGTAGTTTACCCTGTTCCAGACTTTGGAACTAATTTGGACTAACTCGGAAAGGGTCTTCTCTTGGGCTTTTGAGGGCTGGAGTTTTATCGTTACGCTCCTCTTCATTGTTCTTCGCTCTCGACTTTTTTAATCCAGAGCTTCATTGCTTCAGTTACGGCTACTCCCAAGGCCCCTCGAATTCTCCCGTATTTCTTTGCCACGAGTTCTCTGAATTTCTTCTCAACTTCATCATCAACGGAGACATTAATAACCCCCATTAATCAACACCAATTTACATTAGTATGGTCTGATTTAAAAGCTTTTTGATGGTGTGCTTTCCTGCTCTCGGGCTGAATTTTCAATCCTTGCATCCCCGCCCTAAAGGGCGAGGCTTTCAAAAAGAAAAAAGTAATGACCATCCAGGGCGACCCGTCCTGGCTCGTTACTGACTTCGTGGACAAGGTGGAGGCTAAGGATGACTACACGGTTGTCTTCTACCTCAAGCAGCCAACCGCATACTTCCTGGCCCTCCTCACGACCCCACCGTACTTCCCGGTCCACCCCGACTACGCCCCCGACCAGATACAGAGCGACCAGACCGCCGGCGGTGCCGGTCCATACAAGATAACCAAGTGGGTGCGCGATGAGGAGCTCGTTCTCGAGGCCAACCCGAACTACTACGGCGAGAAGCCCAAGACCGAGAAGATAATCATCAAGTTCTACCGCGACGCCTCGACCATGCGCCTCGCCCTCCAGAACGGCGAGATAGACATCGCCTGGAGGACGCTCAGGCCTAGCGACATAGACAGCCTGAAGAAGGATGAGAACTTCAACGTCATAGAGGTTCCTGGCGGATTCATCCGCTACATCTGTCTCAACACCGAGAACGACCCGACGAGCAACGTCAAGGTCAGGCAGGCGCTCGCGGCGGCCGTTGACAGGCCCGAGATAGCCCAGAAGGTCTTCATGGGAACCGTTGAGCCCCTCTACAGCCTGGTTCCGAACGGAATGTGGAGCCACAAGGACGTCTTCAAGACCGCCTACGGCGACGGCAACATAGAGAAGGCCAAGGCTCCTCAGTGAGGCCGGCTACTCCGAGAGCAACCCGCTGGAGATACAGCTCTGGTACACGCCGACCCACTACGGCGACACCGAGGCCGACCTTGCCCAGATGCTCAAGGAACAGTGGGAGAAGACCGGAATGATAAAGGTCACCATCAAGAGCGCCGAATGGGGAACCTACACCGACTACGCCAGGAACGGCCAGATGCAGGTCTACCTGCTCGGCTGGTATCCCGACTACCTCGACCCCGATGACTACACCACGCCGTTCCTCAAGAGCGGCGCCAACAAGTGGGCCGGAACCGGCTACTCCAACCCGACGATGGACGACCTCCTGAGCCCGGCCCAGAGGCTCAGCGACCAGAACGAGAGGACGAAGCTCTACGAGCAGGTCCAGGACATACTGGCGGGGGACGTTCCATACATACCGCTGATACAGGGCAAACTCTTCGTGGTGACCCAGAAGAACGTCAAGGGAGTGACCATAGGCCCGGACATGATATTCCGCTACTCGACCCTTTACAAGGAGTGATTTCCTTCTTTCACTCCTTTTTGTCTCAATTAAGAAGGGGTGATAACGTGGCCAGGGGACTCGGTCAGTACATAATAATCAGGGCGCTCATGATAATTCCGACGATCCTCATTCTCTACACCCTCGTGTTCTTCTTCCTGAGAATCCTTCCCGGAAACCCGGTTATGGCAGTCGTCGGAACGAAGAACATTCCCCCGGAGCAGCTGGAGCACCTCATGCAGATGGCTGGGCTCGACAAGCCCCTCTACGTCCAGTACTTCGACTACCTCAAGGGCGTCCTCCACGGCGATTTCGGGGTTACGCTGGCGTTCCCGATGGGGAAACCCGTGTGGGACTACATAGCCCAGCGCTTCCCGGCGACGCTTGAGCTCCCCTCTGGGCCTTCACCGTCAGCGTGCTCCTGGGCATCCTTACCGGAGTGATAGGGGCCACCAGGAAGGGAACGAAGACCGACACGGCGATGCGGGTCTACAGCATAATCGCCTACACGCTCTTCATACCCTGGTTCGGTATGATGCTCCAGTACCTCTTCGGAATCCACCTGCACTGGCTGCCCACTTCGGGCAGGCTCGACCCAGGGGTTAACCTTCACACGGTAACCGGCCTCTACGTCCTGGACAGCATCATTACCGGAAACTGGGACGCGCTGGTGAGCTCGGTGAGGCACCTGATCCTGCCGGCGCTCACCCTCGGAATAGTCCTCAGCGGAGCGTACACGAGGCTGGTGAGGAACAACATGGTTGACGTCCTCAGCCAGGACTTCATAAGGGCCTACCACGCGAGGGGCGTCGCCGACAGAAAGGTCATGTGGTACGCGCTGAAGAACGCCTTCATACCCGTCGTTACCCTCATGGGACTCCAGTTCGCCATACTCCTCGGCGGTGCGGTTCTTACCGAGACGACCTTCAGCTGGCCGGGAATGGGAACGTTCCTCGTGGACAGAATAGACTACCGCGACTACAACGCCATCCAGGGTGCGGTGATATTCTTCGCCTTCTTCGTCGGCATCATCAGCCTCATAGTGGACATAGTCTACGCGCTGCTCGACCCGAGGGTGAAGTACTGAGGTGGTCAAGATGGAGATAGCAGGAAAACTTACCGAGTTCGTCTTCGGGAAGAAGCCCGGCAGGGGCATGCTCATCTTCGGCATAATCATCGTCCTCATAGTGGTCATAATGGCGGTCTTCGCCCCCTGGATAGCCCCCTATGACCCAACGCAGAGCAGTGACGACGTCTTCGCCCCACCCAGTCCGGACCACCTCATGGGAACCAACAGACTCGGCCAGGACATGTTCTCGAGGATAGTCTGGGGCTCGAGGGTCGTCCTATACGTCGTATTCATAGCGACGCTGCTCTCGATGGCGATAGGAATTCCCCTCGGACTGCTCTCCGGCTACCACGGTGGAAAAGTCGACAGAACGCTGAGCGTGATAATGGACAGCATCTACGCGTTCCCCGCTTTGATCCTCGCGATGGTCATCGCGGTGGTTCTGGGCCCGAGTCCGATAAACACGGCCATAGCGATAAGCTTCGTCTACGTGCCGACCTACTTCAGGATGGTTCGCGGGCAGACCCTCAGCTTCACCGGCCAGCTCTTCGTTGAAGCGGCCCACGCGATAGGCGCAAGGGACAAGGAGGTCATGTTCAAGTACATCCTGCCCAACCTCGCCCCGACGATACTGGTCGTCTTCACACTCAGCGTCGCCGATGCCATACTAACGGAGGCCGGTCTGAGCTTCCTGGGACTGTCGGTAACGCCGCCGACGCCCGACTGGGGATACGACCTGCGCGTCGGCCAGCCGTTCCTGCTCGACGGCTACTGGTGGCTGGTCTTCTTCCCGGGAATAATGATAATGCTCCTGGCCATGGCCTTCGCGCTGATAGGAGAGGCCCTCAGCGAGAGGCTCTCCCTTGGAACGAGGTGATGTGAATGCTGCTGGAAGTCAAAAACCTTAGCATCTACTACTACACCCTCGCTGGGGTCGTCAAAGGGGCCGAGAACGTGACGTTCAGCATAGGCAGGGGAGAGTGGGTCACCTTCGTTGGGGAGAGCGGAAGCGGAAAATCCACGGTCGCGCACGCGATAATGAACATCGTCCCGTCGCAGGGGAAGATAGTCTCGGGCGAAGTCATCTTCGAGGGAAAGGACCTGCTGAAGGTGGGCAAGGAGGAGCTTAGGAAGATCCGCGGAAAGGACATCAGCATGATATTCCAGGACCCCATGACCAGCCTCGACCCCCTCAGGAAAGTCGGCGACCAGATGGTCGAGGTCATGACCGTCCACGGCGTCTCGGAGGATGAGGCGAGGGAAAGGGCGAAGGAGCTCCTCGAGAAGGTCAACCTTCCGCCCGACAGGCTCGACTACTACCCCCACCAGCTCAGCGGCGGCCAGAGGCAGCGCGTTGTGATAGCGAGGGCGATGGTTCTGAAGCCGGAGTTCGTGGTGGCGGACGAAGCGGTCTCGATGATAGACGTCTCGATGCGTGCCTCAATCCTCGAACTTCTCGAGTCCTTCAGGGAGGAGTACAACCTCAGCCAGCTCTTCATAACCCACGACATAGCGGTCGGCAAGCTCATAGCGGACAGGATAGCGGTGATGTACCTCGGCAAGATAGTCGAAATCGGCCCGACCGATGAGGTTCTGAAGAACCCCGCCCACCCGTACACGATGGCCCTCATCCAGGCGGTTCCATCGATAGCGCGCAGGAAGAAGGAAAAGAAGCTCAAGATAACCGGAGAAGTCCCCAACGCAGCCAACCCTCCGAATGGATGCCGCTTCCATCCAAGGTGCCCGTTCTCGAGCGAGACCTGCATAGCCCACGAGCCGGAGCTGGTGGAGATAGGCCACAACCACTTCGTTGCCTGCCACCACCCGCTTCACTAGCTTTCTTTTCTTAATTTCCGGTCTATTTTCAGCATCCCCCTCCACTGCCTTCCCGGCCAGTAAATCTGACCGCAGTTCTCGCAGACGTAGAACTCATTGTACTTCTCGTAAACGCTCTCCGGGACTCTCTCCTTAACCTCTTCCTTCGAGGCGGGCCTTATCAGTCCGTTGCATTTGGGGCAGCGTGCGTTGGCCGGAAAAAGCTCCCTGAATTCCACACCAAAACGCCTGAGTTCCTCGACCTGCCCCTCAAGGGAGTTCGAGTTCAGCAGGATTGATTCAACCCCGAGCTTCTCAGCCCTCTTTGCGAGGCCCGAGTCCCTGGTCAGGAGAATCCGGCCCTCAACTAGGGCAACCCGGAGTATCTCGTCGTCATCCTCCACCCCGTAGAGCGTGTCGTAGCCGTACAGCCGGAGCCACCTCGCGAGCCGGCCGAGCATCATGTCCGCTATGAACCTCATGTTCCGGAGTTGGCGGCAATCCTTATAAGGGAACTATTTCACAGCCATGAAATAGGTGGTGGGTTTGATAATCTACTTCATCGGCACCGGCGGGAGCGAGGGAATTCCGGCGCACCTCTGCACCTGCTCGACATGCAGTGAGGCGAGAAAGTTCGGCTTCGCGCAGAGAAAGCCGTCAACGCTCGCTGTAATTACCGAGAACCGGAAGGCCGTTCTCTTCGACGTTGGAACCGACATAAGGGACTTCCTGAACGTTCCGCTGGAGGCGATTTTCCTCACCCACTGGCACCACGACCACATCTACGGTCTCTACAAGCTCCGCTGGATGGCACTTGAAACACCGCTCTACGCGCCGGAGGGACACGCCGATGCCCGGATCCTGCGCGAGCCCAAGAACCTCCAGCCGAGAACGATAAAACCCGGAGATACCGTTGAACTTGACACCCTTAAAATCACCGCGTTCCGGCTCAACCATCAGGTTGAGACCCTCGGGTACCTCATAGAGGAGGACGGCAAGAGGGTGGCTCTCATCTACGACACCAAGGGTCTGCCGGAATCAACGGAGGACTTCCTGAGGAAGAACTCCCCCCTCAGGCTGGCGATAGTTGACGCGACCTATCCCCCGGGAACCGACGACCCGTATCACAACAACGTTGACGAGGCGGCTAAGATAGGGCTTAAGCTTGCGGAGAGGACTGTCCTCAGCCACATCTCCCACAAGAACCTGCCCTTCCTCAAGCTAACGGAGTACGTGAGGAAGAGGTGGAGAAACAAAGTCCTGGTAGCCTACGATGGCATGGTGTTCTACGTCTAAACGTTTTTATCCGTTTCCGCCCAAAAGAAACCGGTGATGCCATGCGCGTTCTTGAGCTGGCGAAGAGGAGAAAGACCGTGAGGCAGTTTCTCCCGGAGAGGCCCCCGAAGGAGGACGTGATGAAGGCCATCAAGGCGGCAAAGGAAGCGCCAAGCGGTATGAACGCCCAGCCCTGGAAGTTCGTGGTTGTGGACGACGACTGGCTCAAGGGGAAGATAAGGGAACTCTGCGAGGAGGAAGAGGAGAAGTTCTACTCAAGGACGAAGGGTGACCTGATGGCCTGGCTGAACGCCAAGGGCTTCAAACCGGAGAAGCCATTCCTCAGCGAGGCGCCTTATTTGATACTCGTCTTTGGACACACCAAGGCCCCATACTGGCTCCAATCAACCTGGATAGCGGTCGGTTACCTTCTCCTTGCGCTCGAGGAGCTCGGCCTCGGCACCGTGACGTACACCCCTCCGAACCCGAAACCGGTCGAAGAGCTGTTGAACGCACCAAAAGACTACAAGCTCCAGACGATACTGCCGGTTGGCTATCCTGCAGACCCGAAGCCGAAGTACGAGAGGAGAAGGCTCGAAGAGGTGGTGAGCTTCAACGGCTTCTGAGGAGCCTTTCCAGCTCCTTCAGAACCCCCCTCTGCTCCTCCACCTCAACCGCGCCGGGCCGTATCCTGCGAACCATTTTCAGGGCTTCCCTCATGGGGAGCCCCTTGGAGTACATCACCCATGCAACGGCAACCGTTCCGCTCCTCCCGAGGCCGCCCATGCAGTGAATCAGAACCTTTTTGCCCTCCTCAACCCTCGCCTCAATCCAGTGCAGGATTTCAAGGAGCTGGCTCAAGCTCGGTGCCGTGAAGTCCTCTATCGGGCTGTGGAGCACCTCGACACCCTGTTTCCACCATTCATCCAGGCCGTAGGGAAGTTCAAACTCCTCAACGAGCACCACAACCGCATCGAAGGTTTTGGCAACTTCGTCCATTTCCCTCCGCGTTGGCATCCGCGAGAAGGCAACGTTACCGTCAACGAATCTGGCCGGGCGCCACATTCCCATCCCCCAAGGCCCTTAATATCAGGGGGCTTTAAAGTTGTTCCTCCCAGAGGAGAGTTTTCTCACCCTCGGTCGAGGCCAGGAGCGTTCCATCCGCATCAAAGACCCACGCGCCGCCGAAGCTGTCCCAGTGGCCAAAGCTGTTTACGATGAACGTTCTGACTCCAAGGAAGGCAACTCGCCTGCCCATGTCATCCACTTCCTCCGCGAGGTTGAACTCACCCCACGGTGAGCGATCCATCGGCATGAAGACGTAATCTGGCCTTTTCCGTCTGATCCACTTTGCTATCCTCTTGTTGTAGAGGTCGCCGCAGATGATTATCGCGACTTTGCCGAACTCCGTCTTTGCGGTCTTTACGGTGTTGCCGGTGCAGAACTTCATTGGCTCCTGGAACTTGCGGTGCTTCAGCAGGATTTCCCCGTTCCTGCCGATCAGCAAAGCCGAATTGTAGACGCAGTTTTTGTAGGGTTCGAGGAGTCCAAAGACTATGTAAACGCCCGCCTCCCTGGCAAGCCGGCTCACCCTCTCCACTATTTCGTCGTAAAGCTTTGCCCCGCTGAAGTCCCACTCATTAAAGCCAGTCAAACAGTACTCCGGGAAGACAACGAAGTCTGGGTCATGTTTCAGGGCCTCCTCAAAGCGCTTCTCAAACTCCCGCCAGTTGGCCTCGAAGTTTCCAACCTCAACGCGCATCGGGATTAGAGCTACCTTCATTTTTTGGCCTCCCCCGGTTTTTCAAGGACGAGCAGGAACGCATCGCACTCCCTGCCGTGACTCGTTGCCCGTCCGAGGATGAGTTCCTCACTCACGAGGAGCCCATAAAGCCCGGCGAGCTCCTTTATCTTTTCTCTCAGCCCATTAAGGTCGAAGTCGCCGACGAGGACTCTGCCACCGGGCGAGAGAACTTCAGCGGCCCGTTTTATGAACGACTCAGGTTCAAGGTCGTGGAGGATGTAGGAGAAGACCACGGTGTCAAAGTCCCGCCCAACGTCGTCGCTGAGGAAGTCCGCCCGGATGAAGACCAGCCGTCCGTTCTCAAGCTCCCGAAGGAAGGGAAAGAAGTCGGCCCTCTTTTCGACTCCGATGACGGTTCCCTTCTCAGAGAGCGCGAGGGCGAGCAGTCCGGAACCGGAGCCGACCTCAAGAATTCTCCCCCTGGCCCTCCTTAGGATCTCCTCCATGGTTCTGAGCCTCAGCCGGATCTCTTCCCTGTGGGCAGGAAACAAAGCCAGTGCCGAACCGGTGAGCCACGTGAGTTCCTCCTCCGTGCCGCCGGCCTTCCTGAAAGCTTCGAGGACTTTGAAGTGGAAGTTATCCAGGGTTTCTCTCACACAACCACCTCCGTCCTCAGGAAGGGTAGGGACAGCGAGAGCCCTTCGTCGAGCCAGATTCTCGCGAGCTCACTTCCAACTCCTGTGGTGTTTTTGAGCAGTTCCCAGACGTTCCCCTTGAGTTCAAAGCGGGAGAAGCCGACGGTTTCGCCGCGCTCGATTACGAGGGCAGGAGTAGCGACCACCGAGAAGTCCCCCGTCGTCGGATCGAGTGCGTTCGCGCCCCTGACGCCGAGGATCAAAAATCCCTTCTCGACTTCACCTATAAGCCCATCGAGGCCCTTCCTTCCGGGGGCGAGCGTCAGGTTGTGCGGGCCATCGAAAACCCTCTCGCCTATCCTTATTCCGTTGCCCGTGCTCTTCCTCCCGGCCCTCCAAGCCGTGTAGCTGTCCCAGAGGAGTCCTTTAGCAACGCCTTCCTCAATGAGGACGTTTTTCCCCGCTTTGACTCCTTCGTCGTCTGCCTTCACGTAGCGGAGCGAGCCCTTATCGATCGGGTCGTCGAGAACCGTCACGAGAGGCGAGGCCAGGATTTCTCCTTCTTTCGCCTCCATTCCCGGCGCTTTCACCGCCGTGCTCCCCCGGAACTTCCAGAGGATGGGTGAAATGAGAAGGGCGTAAAGCGGCGTCGGTGCTATGATGACCTCAGCCTCTCCCTTCGGGGGCTCCGTCTCCCCAAGGCCCTCCACAAGGCGGAGGTAGGGATTAAGGAGCTTTCCAACCTCAGTTCTCGCGGCGGAGCCGGTCGAGAGCGAGAACGGAACGTTGCTGGCTATTTCAAGCTCAACCTTCATAAGAGAGTAGGTCCCTTTGACGTCTGCCCCCGCGGTGCTCTCAACGGAGAGGCACCGGGTTATGAACTCAACGGTTCCAGAGAGCGAAAGCCCCCTTTTCCCCACATCATCCGCCAGCGAGGAGAGTTCCTCGGCCGAGTCCTCAACATCAGCCTCAAACGTCCTCTCCCAGCGCACCCTGGATCCAGGGGGAAGGGAGTAACTTTCATCCTTCGAAAAGCGCAGGAGCTCCCGGGCAAGTTTGATTGCCTTCTCCTCGTTCCTTCCTTCGGCGAGTGCACAGCCAACCCTGCCGTCCTCAACGAGCCTGACCGCGGTGAACTCCCGAACTCGCGCGAAGGGCTTAACGCTTCCCTCCAGCGAAAGGCCGAGGCTCTTCCCCCTGAACCGATAAACTTCGCGCTCCATTCACACCACCCTTATTCCTCTCTCGAAGAGAACGTGCGGCCCGCCCATGCTCACCATTACCACCTGGCCTTTCCCGCAGTAGGAGTTCTCGAAGTCGAGCTCCTTACCGAGGCCCCGGATTCCGGGGAGTGCATCCAGGGCCCTTCCGCTGGCGGTGGCACTGAATATTGGGCCTGCAACCTCACCGTTCTCGATGGTGTAGCCTTCAAGAATTCCGGCAGTGAAAGACGAGTCTAATCCGGTCTGTCCAGGCCCAGGACGGACGAGGTAGTAGCCCCGCCTCACCTCAGCCAGGAGCTCCTCGAACGTCCAGTCGCCGGGCTCGAAGTAGGTGTTCCTCATCCTCACCATGGGCTCGAAGGCGTAACTCTCGGCCCTCGCGCGACCGTTCGGCTCCACGCCGAGCTCAAAGGCCCTCTCCCTGTCCACGAGGGGCTTGCTGAAAACCCCGTCCTTCAGGATTTCGACCTTCCTAACTGGAACACCTTCGTCATCGTAGCGGTCGTTTCCGTGGCCGTCCTCGACGTTCCCGTCGCTCAGGCTCACGAGGTCCGGGGCAACCCTCTCTCCGAGCTTCCCCGCCAGGGGCGTGTTTGGCAACTCGTCGGCCTCCGCGAGGTGTCCTAAAGCCTCGTGGGCAATCATCCCCGCGAAGTAGGGCGAGAGAAGCACTGGGACATCATGGAGCTTCGGCCGCCTCCCCCTCAGGAAACAGTCGAGCTGTCCCTTTATTCCACCGAGTATCCTCCCGGTTATATCCTCAACGGCTTCAAATCCCCTCTCAACCGAGCCGGTGAGCTCGAAGAGCCATGCGCTCCGTCCGTTTGAAGAGACAGCCAAATCGACCTCAAACGAAATCCCCTCCAGCTCCCATTCAATTTCAGTCCCCTCGCTCGTGACAAGCCGCTTAAAGCCGGAGAAATCGGAGTATTTGACGACCTTTCTTGAGGCTTCTGGGAGGGCGTTTAGGAGTTCCTTGACGGCCTCCACCTTCTCGTCGAGCGATACCTCTGAGGGCTTGATTTTCATCTTGCTTTCCACCCGGTCGCGTACTGGCCCGACCTTCGCGAGCCTCACCCTGCCTTCCCCAATCCGTGCAAGTCTTACCGCTTTCTCGACGGCCCACTCAAGGTCTTCCCGGGAGTTCACGGAGGCGAAGCCCCAGGAACCGTTCACGAGGATTCTAACCCCGAATCCCCCAGTGGAGCGGGCAGAAACATCAACTCTCTCTGAGGCTGTGATTTCCGCCCTGAGAAGCTCCTCCCACCGCACTTCCGCGTACTCCGCGCCGAGTGAGAACGCGAGTTCAACGGCCTTCTCTACCTCCATTGCCAACACCTGAATTCCAAATCAAGAGTAATCCTTAAAAACCATTTGGAGTCGTAACACTGGGGATACAATGAAGGTCATTGGAGTTGCGTTCAGCGCCAGGAAGGGCGGCAACTGTGCCCGAATCCTCAGGTTCTGCCTTCAGAAGTTTGAGGAAAAAGGCCACGAGACAGAGCTGGTAGAGGCCTATGACCTGGAGATAAGGCCCTGCAGCCACTGTGAATACGAGTGCTTCACCGGTAACTGTCCCATAAACGACGACGTGCCGGCGCTCTACAGGAAGGCAATAAAGGCTGACGTTCTGATATTCGCCGTCCCAACCTACGGCGGCCACGCCTCCGGCCTCTACAGAGCCTTCTCCGAGAGGGGCCAGGCCGTTTTCAAGAGCTACGAGGAATGGAAGGCATTCAAAGAGAAGCTGAACTTCATACTCATCGGAAACACCAGCTCCGGCGGAGATATGGCGCTCCACGAGGTGCTGTACGGGCTGACCGGTGGCGAGAGCTGGCCGGAGGCAGTTCTGCTGTCCTCGAACGAGTATGGCGGAGGTTCCCTCCGGGGAAACCTCATAGAACATCCTGAGGTCCGGGCCAGGCTTGAGAGGTTCGTCGAGAGGATAATTCAAAGGGGGTAAGGCCATGAGAACCTACTTCTTCGGCGTTGAAACGGTTCCGGTTGCCATGGCTAAAGACCTCGTCGTCGGGAGCGTCCACGACGGGAGGAACTACAGAATCATGCTGGCAAGGATTAACGGAGAGGAAATCATTGAAACCCGCTTTTTGGCGGGAGAAAACGACTGGGAGGGACACAGCGCGCTCAATCTCAACGACGGCTATCTGATTGGCGGGGCGGTTGAAGGTGTTGCGACACCGGACGGCGGCGAGGGCTGGAAGGCCTACGTCGCGAGGCTCGACGAGAGCCTGAACGTCCTCTGGGAGAGGAAGCTCAACGTCAGAAACAATGGGGCGGTCTATTCAATCCTCCCCGCAGGGGATGGGTTCTTCATCGCAGGCGAAACCGGAAGACCGGGCGATAAGGGGTTCTTTCTTGGGAAGGTTGCCCCCGAGGGGGAGCTCCTCTGGCTGAAGGACTTTGGAAGCTGGAACGATGCCGTCTTCACGGCCCTGCTTCCGGAGGGAAACGGTCTGAGGCTCATCGGGAGCGTTAAGGATGGGCGCTGGGAGGTCAAATCCTTCGAGTTTAGCAGAGACGGCGAGCCCTCCCGTGAGGAGGTTCTTGCCGAGGGAATAGCGCTGACGGCATGCCGCTGGAACGGAAAGCTCGTCTTAGCCGGCTATCGCGGGGGGAACTTCTGGGTTCGCGTTGGTAATGCCGATACAACCCTTGGGGAGGGAAGCGCCACCTCACTGCTACCAATTGGCGATAAGCTCCTCGTTGGGGGCGAGCTTGAAGGAAAGGCCGTTGTGGTCGAGATTTCCGGGGAAGGGGAGCCAAAGGTAAGGGAGCTCTGGGAGAACGGCTGGGTGGAGGTTTTGGGCGAGGGCGTCGCACTCGGGGTTAAGGAGGAAGGGGAGAATACTGTAATTGTCGTCGAGAGGATTGAGGACAGATAGGGCGAAAAGCCGCCCACGTCTGGAGGTGGAAGCATGAGAAAACTCGTCCTCTTCGCCCTCGCCTGGTTCGTCTTCGTTATGTGGGGGCCTCCCTTGGCGGTTGGAGCAATTTCCAAGATTTTGCTTGGCTCATGGAAGTCCCAAAACACCTTTCAGTACATAATCAGAACGTGGGCAATAACCTTAGTGGGAGTGATAGCACTGGCATTTATCCTTAGGTGGCTGGACGTTGATGTAAAAACTCTCCTAATGGGGAAATTTGGAAGGAAAGAGTTCTTCTTGGCCACTGGCGTTGTTCTGCTGTTTCTAAGTGTTGAAATTGCATACTTCGGAGGCTCATATTCACCACAACTCCTGAGGGCGTTTCACTATCACCTATCAAGAGCCCAGGGAAACGTTCCTTTGGCGATGATAGCGACTCTCACGGAGTATTTCTACTACCTGTTCGAAATTGTCGCCGTCAACGCTCTCTATATAGGAACGATCAAGTTCGCTGGAGAAGCGAATGGAGTTCTGGCCCCAGTTGTGTTTTGGGGCTTTGCTCATGTTTTAAACGTCATAACCGGAATGCCACCAGTTCAGACACTGCTTTTAGGAGTGTATATGGCCATGCTTGCTCTGCTGACCTACTCTCTCGCAAGAAAAACCGAGAGCCTTAAGGTTCCGATTTTCACATGGTTGGTGAGTATGGTGCTATAAGGAGGGCTTCCCCGAGGGGAAAACAATTATAAGCCCCCACGAACCCGAGAATCTGGGCTCCAGCGCTATGAACGCCGCATCCCATAGCGCGTGAACTGCTATCAGGGGTTCTATCCTCCTGAAGGCGAGCCGATAGGAGGAGTGTATCAACGCCGCGATGAGCTGAGACGCGTTGAGTCCAACGGCGAAGTGGGCTAACCAGAATACCACTGAGTTTCCGACGAGGGCACTCCACCCATTGAACCTTTCTTCAAGGGAGGCGAAGAGCAGGCCCCTAAAAAGCAGTTCCTCGACGAGACCGGCTATGAGGAGATAGTTCAGGAAGTAGGGGGCAAACTTCCACAGCGGCGTGGGGTTGTGGGGAACAAACACCACAACTATAAGCGGAAGCATGAAGAAAACGAAGGGAAACAGGACGTGCTTGATGAAATGAAACTCACCGCCGAGGCCGAGCTTCTCTCTGGTGTAACCTAAGAGCCTTAAAACGGCAAAGACGAGGAAAATTATCTCCCCAAGATTCAAAAGCCTATGAACCTGCCCCAGGCTGATGAACTTGTTCGAGAGTACCATCGCAGTCAAAGCCAGGATCAGGAGAACTCCCTTGAGCCACCGCTCCACTTCGTATCACTGGAGCGGCTTTGTTGAAAAATCTTTTAAAATATTTTTCGCATTGTAACCCCGTGATGCCGATGAGGCCCATCATTCTCAAAGGTAAGAAAGTCTCGCTGGGCATAATCCTCCGAGAAGACATTCAGAAAATCTGGGAATGGAACAATGACAGAGAGATTACCAAAAGTCTCGCCGATCCTCAGATGTTTCGACGCTTGAAGAGTGGGTGAGGTGGTACGAGAATCTGACGGCTAAAAAGCTGACCAAAAGGGCCTTTGCAGTACTCAATGAGGAGGGCAAACTCGTTGGGACAGTCATCTTGAGCAGAATAGACTTCATGAACGGAACGGCGGAAATAGGGTATGTTATAGGGAAAGAGCACTGGAATCAGGGCTACGCAAGTGAGGCGGTAAAGCTAACCCTAAAGTTTTACTTTCGCTACATGAATCTGCGCAAGGTCTTTGCGAGAACCTATGAGAACAACGTTGCCTCAATAAGGGTTCTTGAGAAGAACGGCTTCAAGCTGATGGGAAAGTTAAGGAAACATGCGTGGACGCCGGACGGATACGTTGATGTGTTGTTCTATGACATAATGAAGGATGAGTGGCAGGCTTCAACTGAATCAGCTGGACGGCAAGGTGGATGAGATCCACTTCAGAGAGCACATCTGGAGCGATGGGCGATACCTTGACGAGCTGATCTACGAACGGTTCAGAAGGGACAGTGGGGTGATTGGGAACAACTTGAAAGGGAAAAGTACTTATAATTTGAAATCTAAAAATTCCCGGGACTACCCATGAGGCGCGTCGAAATTATTGTTTCATTCATCCTCATAATTCTGATCACAATGTCAGGCGGATGCATCAACGCCCCGCAGGGGGAGAAAACAGAAAGTCCGGTGATTGAGACGGCCCACGAAGGCGTGGACGAACATATCTCCGAAAACACGTCCCCACGGGAGGGAGCAAAGGCCACGTTCCCCGCGGGAACGTTCAAGCCGAAACGGCCGGACTGGTTCTCGTATTCCCCAAAAGACTCCGTCAGTGAGGTGGTCTCCAGAATTTCCGAGAAATACAACGTCACTGAAAGTCCCGTGGACATACCCCTGCCCCCGAGGAGCCTCTCAAGCTTCACCGGAGCGGCGGACGGCATCGAGTTCGGCCTCTTTGCATACCCAAATTCAACCGCGGTCGAAGAGGCCATGAATGGTGTGGTGGGATTCCTGATTGAGAATGGCTTCCAGCAGGGGGATGGAACCTTCTGGGAGAGGGGAAACGAGACTTACACGGCATTCTATACCTACGAGCGCTACTTCTATGTCCTGTTCGTGGCGAGGACCGCCGGAGGGGATTCGGAAGAGAGGGCGATGCGCCTCTCGGAATTCACGTGGAGCATCATCACGATTGGACCCAGCCCCGGCAAGGTTCTTGGCCTCTTCCTGCCGGTCAAAGTGGCCGAGGGCAACTGGAGCGAGGAGAGGGGTTTGAGGTTCTCCGGCTACTTGGACGCCCTGGAGGGAACCGTTGAGGGAACCAACGTGAGTGCAGTTTTCCTTGTTTACCGGCCCCGTGAGGGGAGGGAGGTTTACCTCCAGCTCAAGGAGGCTTTCCTTAGGAACAGCTGGGTCGAGGAGGAGTATATCAACACCAACACCCGGGATCCGGCGGGACATCTCGTGGTGAGCGACTACTTCGAGGCCAACGGCTCCGGAGTCTACATTGAACTGGCCGATGTGGCGGGAATGGAAAGGCTGACTCTGCTCTTCGGAGACGAGAGCGAGATTAAGGAAACCGTCCGGGAACTGTGGGAGTGGGACGACCCGACGGCAAGCCTCCTCGCGGAAGGGAACGGACTGCCGAGGGGAACCTTCCGGCCAGCCAGCGGGAGGAGCGTGGAGCCTGAAATGGTAATATCGATGGTCCTCGATGACCTCAGGAAGGACTTCAACATCACGACCGACTTCGTCGATATTCCCGAAGTCCCTGCGGCAGCCTGGTACAGCGGAAGAACGGACGACGTCGAGTTCATGCTCCTAGTTTATCCAAACGCCACAGCATACCTCACCGCGCTCGACGAGCTGACCGAAAAGCTCCTGGCTGAGGGCTGGGAGAGAACCGACGACGGAAGGGAACCCTACGCGAGAACCTTCGCCTGGGACGCGGATATGATAACCGTCTTCGCCCAGTACCGCTACAACCACTACCTCGCGATCGTCGTCAAGAAGCCCAGATACTCGACCAGCGATTTCTTCTGGCACGTGGTCGGCACGGGCGGAGCCAGTCCAGGTGAGCTGCTCTCCTTCGGCAAACTGAGGAACGACGTGAGGCCCTGGAACTGGACAGCTGGGGAGGGGTTGGAGTTCGACGGATACATCTACAAGCTGGAGGGGAACGTCTCTTCCGGAGGCGCAAGGGCCGCGGTGCTGTTCTACCCCTATGGCCTCGGCCGGGAGGTCTATCTTCAGCTAAAGAAAGCGTTCCTTGAAATGGGATGGGTAGAGAGGGACTACGTCGAGCTTCCATCCCACGATGAGAGGAGACGCCTGGCAGCTAACGACCTCTTCGAGAAAAGCGGGAAAGCGGTTTACATTGAGGTTTCCACCTACGGTGATATGGACGTCCTGATACTGCTCTACGGGGACAAGTCGAGTGTTAAAATCTCCGCCAGGGCAATGTGGGAGTGAGTGGGGGAGGCGGCTATTTCCTGGAAAACCTGAAAAGAGTCTCTCTGAGCGGCGCGGACGGGTCAAAGTCCCCCACCAGCTCATCGACGACCTCGGCCGGAAGACCTCCATCCAGAAGCGCCCGTTTAAAGCCGCGCTTCGCCCGGTTCGTTATCCTGACCATGCCCGCCATCCTGAACGCTATCACGGGCAGTCGAAGAAAAAAGTGAAGGAGGCCCAAAGTCACTCCTCCTTTTGCTCTTTCCCCTCGGGACCCTGCGGACCGCCGTGGATCGTTATGTTGCCGAAACCTCCTCTTCCAAAGTTGGCGAGCATCTCCATGAGCTTCTTTCCGGGGTTTATCGCGTCCATATACTCCTTCGTCAGCTCAAGGGCGGCATCCTTGTCCATTCCGGCCTCGGTCAGGTTCTTGTAGAACTCGGCCACGCTCCTGCCCATCGTCTGAACCCTTTCCGGGCTGTAGAGCTCGTTAAGGAGCTCCTTGAGCGGTTTGAGGATGTCCTCCATCATGTCACCGACCTTCTCCATGAGGGCCGGTATCTTGTCGAGATCCTTGTCGCCCTCGTAGGCCTCGATGAGGTCTTCCACAACCTCTGCCTTCTTCTTGAGAACCTCTACCTCCTCCACACTCTGGGCGTTCCTTATCCCCTCGACCAGCTCGTCGAGGAGCTCCTCCAGTTTCTTCGGGGTTCCTACCTTTTCATCCACCATATCAACCACCTCAATAATCATTAGTGTGGTCAAGCCTAATTGGCATTCCGATCATTTCGAGCCACTTTTTGACCACTTCGCGGGAAAGGGCGTAGACCTTCCCCCTCTCGCCGGGAGCCTCGACAACGATGCCCATCTCCCTCAGCTCGGCCAGCTTCGCCCTAACAGTGTTCCGCGAGGCCTTTCCGCGCCTCCCCTTCAGCTCCCGCGCTATCTGACTCACGTTGGCCCTCTTCAGGTCGAAGAGAATCCGGACGATTTCACGCGCTATCGGGTCGCTCCTGACCTCCGGAACGACTAGGTCTATGCTGAGCCCACCGTACTGGGCGTATATGTTGATGAGCCTCAGATAAGCCTGCGCCATCTGGGAAACGACGGCGAAGCTCTCCCTGAGCTCCTCAAGGGCTTTTTTGAGCTCCTGAACTTCCCTGGCAAGGTCTTCATCGGGCATGATTGTCCATAGGGTGGTCACTCCTTTAGCCTTTCCGGTCAGGGGTGAACAGTTCGGCAATCCAGACGTATCTATTTACCCTCTCGAACCGGCACTCCAGCCCGAGCTTTCCGCAGATTTTCCTCAGCTTATCAACGGTAACGAAGTACTCGTCCTCTATCTCCTCCTTTAGACCGTCCTCCTCGCCGATTCTCATCTTTTCCTCCTCTGATTCAAACATCACATCGGCGATGACGATTTTTCCGCTGGGTTTCAGAACGCGGAGCATCTCCTTTATCGCGTCCTCCTTTTCCTCATCCGGCACGTGGTGAAAGGCGTAGGTCGTTATTACGGTGTCAGCACTCTCCGTGGGAATGGGCACGCTTAGGAAATGGCCATCCAGCGGCTCAAAGCCGTGCTTCTCCTGAAACTTCTTTCTCATCCCCTCTGAGGCTCAACGCCGACGTAGTTTTCCGACCTGAGAAAGCGCAGTATATTACCTGTACCGCACCCGATGTCGACAACGGCTCCCTCAGCCTGCCCAGCAACAAGTTTGAGAACCTTCCAGTAGTCCCTGTGTATCCAGTCCTCCTTTGTTACGTCCTCATCGTAGCTCTCGGCCCAACCATCAAAGTCCCACTTTTCCATTTTGAACACCGCATGAATTTTGATTCATAATTTTTTAAACCCTCTCTTCAACCTCACTCCGTGAAGCGAACCCTCTACCGCCTGCATATGCTCACATCATCCTTTAGAATCATCGGGGATGCAATCGAGAGCGTCGCCCTACCCTGGAGTCTGCTGGATACAACCGGCTCGCTGGTGAGCATCGGGGGTTTTGCGCTCTTCACTCACCTACCATGGGTCATCCTTCTCCCACTCCTCGGGAAAACCCTCGACAGGACGACCAAAAAAGTCAGACTCGCTTTTCTCGCACTCATTCTCCAGGCAGTCCTTGCCGTTCTCATAATCCCGCTCTCCTCGAACGTCTGGGCTTTCTACCTCATCGTCTCGGGTATCTCCGCGCTGGATATACTCCACCGCTACTACGGATTCTCGTTGGTAGCCTCGATGACCCTTGACGAGTCTGAGCTTCAGGGGCTGAACGCGGCGCTGGCGACCCTGGGGAACGGGGTCTCCCTGGTGGCGTTTCCACTGGCCGGATTCTTAGCGTATCGCCTCGGAATAAGGACCATGCTCATCGATGCGGTTCTCCTTCTCCTCGGTGCGCTCACGCTCCTTCCCTACCTGAACGTCGAGGTGAAGCGCGAAGGGACGGCTGAGACCAGGGAAGAGCAGCGGTTGCAAATCAGCAGGGGGCTCGTGGTTGGAATCCTCGCCTTGGTGCTGCTCTTCAACTTCGCCCTCGGCTCCTTCAGGATATTCGTCTTCGCCTCCCTGAGGGAACTCGCAAAAGGTAAGGTTCTCTACGGCATCCTTCAGGGGCTCACGACGGCCGGAAGCCTCGTGGCGGTGGTAGGGCTGACCTACTTGGCCCATAGAAGGCGGGCTGGCCTAAAGCGGCCGCTGGTTGCGGGAATGCTCCTCCAGAGCATCACGCTCCTCATCGTCGGCGTTCCGGCGGTGATAGCGCTGTTCCCTGCGGTCTTTCTGCTGGGCTTTGGTAGGGAACTCCTCAACGTCTCCTTCGACAGCCTGATGCAGAAGTTCCTCCCTCTGGAGAGCCTCGGAACCGTGAAAGGGGTTTTCGACGCCCTCGCGACGCTGGTAATTCCACTGTCGCAATTAACTTTTGCGTGGCTGATAGAAAGAGGGGAGGACGTTCTAAGAACTTCAATCATCGCGGCATCTGCCGCGTTTCTGGCGTCGGTTCTGCTCGTGTTTACGCTGTTTAAGTCACGGGAGCTCGGACATAACACCACAGTCAAAGGTAAAGTTATAAACCTTGAAACGTTAGTAGTATGGGATGCGACATGGATGACGACCTCAAAGCAATCATTCCCTTCATCATAATTTTCATTCTAATCGTCCAGATGGTTCAGATGCGCCTCGAAATTGGAGAGCTGAGAAGAGACGTTGAGGGGTTCAAGAACCAGCACGAGCAGTACAGTCACGTCCTCTGGAGCGAGTACGGGCGGGACATCTACGCAGCGAGAGAATACCTCCAAAAAACGCGGCCGGACATAATGGAAAGGCTCGGAAACGCCTCCCTGACGGTGGACAGCATCTCCACGTGGAGCTTCGAGGCGAGCTACGACCCCGAGGAAGGCGTCTTCTGGGTGTGGTACCGCCCCTATGGGCAAACCGAGCGGAGCATCGTCTACGTCCAAATCACGGCGTACTACCCGAACGGCACTCCGGTGAGGGGCTTTCCATGGATGCGGTACAAGGTCAACCACACCACTGGAGAGGTCATTGGGGTCTCCGCTGACACCGCGGACATGGAGGTTATGCGGGCATACAACAGGCTGTACCGAAACGTGACGGCCTCCCTGGGAATACCCGACAATAGAATCCTGAAAACATGCAGACACCCCGTGGAACTGCTTTCTGATAACGAAACATGGTTCGACTTTGAGATGGAGTGCGTCTCGACTGAAAACATCTCCCTGTGCTGGTTCATCATCGGTGAAGTCGATGGGAAAACGGGGATATTAAGACGGCTTGAAATTACACGGCCGTTCGAAGGGGGTTGCGAAAACGAGGACGAGCTGAGAACGTTGGATACCATCGAGAAGCTCGCCCCGTACAATGCTACCGCTCAGGAAATAAAACGGAATATCCTGAACCTGACCGGTGGGCTGATGTTCAACCTGACGTTCCCAAACCCATAAATTGAGATGGAACTAATAAACTTTGGTGATATCATGGAACCGCTCATCCGAGATGCAAAGCCGGAGGACAGACCATCCATCGAGGAGATTGCAAGGCTGACCTGGGGCGGCGAGGACTACCTGGCGAGGGTCTTTGACGAGTGGCTTAGAGACGGCCACTTCTACGTGTTGGAGGTTGATGGAAAGGTAATCGGCACGGCGAAGCTGACGCTTCTCCCGGGAAAGGTCGGCTGGCTGGAGGGACTGAGGGTTCACCCGGATTATAGAGGTAGGGGCTACGGGAGGAAGCTCCACGGCTTCATGCTTGAACTGGGCGAGAGGCTCGCCCGCGAGGGGAAGATTGAAGTCCTTGAGTTCGCGACTTACTTCCTCAACCGCGAGAGCATAGCAATGGCAAAGAGGGACGGATTCTCGATAACCGCGAAGTTCTTCACCCTGGGGGCAAAGGTTTCTGCCTTCGAGCCGGAGGAGCCGGTGATGATAGAATCCAGCCTGGAAGACCTGACCCTCGGCGTAATCCCCGCCGGATGGAAGTTCCTCCGCAGGAGTCATGAAAGCCTCGAATGGTTGAAGGCGAAGGCAGAATTCTACGACATCAACGGCTTCCGCTTCCTCGTTCCGAAGGGGGAGGCAACGTTCACGCCCCTCGACGTGGGGCTGGCAACGCTCAAAGTCATGCTCCCCGCGATGGCCTGGGTCGCACGGGAGAGGGGATGGGAAGAGTTCGACCTAATGCTCCCGAGCGGTGTTAAGCCCCTCCTGCCTGGACTGAAGAGGCTCGGCCTCTCCCTCTGGGACGAGACCGAGGAGCCTAACGTGCTGGTATTCAGGAAAAAGCTGGTTTAGGTGTTTGGGATGGAAAACAACCTCAGGAGCGCCGCAGGGCGAATAATCAGGGACTCGGCGCTCGTTGGTGCCGGTGAATCGGTGCTGATAATCCACGGGGCACACAACAGGAACTTCGCCAGCCTGCTGGCTGAGGAGGCCATCCGCGTTGGCGCGCTCCCGTTCCTCTGGAGTTTCGACGACTCGCTGATATCTGATTTTCCAGAAAAGCCTTCAGAAAGCGTTGCCGGCATCCTCGGGAAAGTTGACGTCGTGATATGGCTCTCCCAGTACACGGCCGTCGATGATCTATCCGAGAACGTTCAGGAGAAGGTCTTCTCCTTTTGGGACTCTATATATGGCCTCCTGCAGGAGGAGAAGGTGCCGACGCTCCTCGTGAACCTTCCCCTGCCGGCGTGGCTTGAGGAGGACGGGATAAAGCCCAGTGAATACCTCCTAGAGTTCATCTCCGCAGTGGACGTGGACTACGTTCGGATGCGCGAGCTCGGGCTTATTGTGGCAGAGAGACTCAATGGGGCGAAGGATGTTCTTATAACAGACGAAAACGGCACACATCTGAGGTTCAGCGTTGAGGGGAGAAAGCCGGGCCTTGAAGACGGGACGCTCCGCGACTGTCGGTTGAAGCGTAGGGAGTGCGAGGTCGAGATTCCAGCGGGGGAGGTTTACATAGCCCCAATAGAGAGCTCCGCCTCAGGGCGGCTCGTCCTTCCCCACGAGGGTCTGGAGCTGGAGTTTCATAGAGGTAAGGTCATCTCCATAGGGGACGAAAAGGCCGATGAGCTCAGGGGGAGGATTGAAACGCCTGGAGGAAATGTTATAGCGGAGTTCGGAATAGGGCTGAACCCCGGGGTAAAGCCCCTCGGCCTCAGGATGTTCGATGAGAAGGCCCTTGGGACGGTCCACGTGGCGATTGGACACAACCTGCACCTCGGGGGAGCAAACGAGTCGAAAATCCACATCGACTTCGTTGTCATGAACCCTACTGTGCTCGTGGACGGGGAGCCCCTGATGGAAGAGGGGACGCTTAGACTGTAGGAGGGACAGGAAGATGGAGATAGTTCGCCTCGATGAGGAACACCTTCCGGATTTCCAGGAGCTCTACATCGAATTCTTCCGTGAGCTCAGAGGGAAGCAGGGCTGGAGGCCGGACGAGGAGGAAAGTTATAGGAAGGAAGCCGAGACCTACTTCAAAAGGGGCGACGTTATCTTTCTCGCCTACGAAAGAGAACCAGCGGGCTTCATACGGCTCTCCTCGCGCGAGGGCTGCTTCTGGATTGAAGAGCTCTTCGTCAGGCAGGAGTTTCTGGGCAGGAGCATCGGGAGGGCTCTCGTTGAGAGGGCTGAGGAAGAGGTGAAAAAGCACGACGACGCCCTCTACCTCTACGTTCTCCCCCAGGACAAGGACGCGGTAGCCTTCTGGAAGAGGCTTGGCTACGGCACGATAAACACCATCGAGCTCGTGAAGGACCTCAATCCCTCGGGGCGCACGGCCTTTCACGCCGTCGAGCTTCTTGGCGAGAGGTTCAGAATCTTCCGCTGGAAGGGCGAGAAGTTCACGGAGGAAGAGAGGCGTTTCATGGAGCTGTTAGATGAGTTCTACAGAAAGGGAGGGACTAAAGAAGAATTCTTAAGGATGGTGAACCGGGCATTAAAAGAGTGGCTTAAGTGAAAATCTTCTCCATCCACTCAACTTTACCGATTTTCTTAAACCCTTCTTCCTCTAAAATCTTCCAATCTTTCATCCAAACCTGAAGGAACATTCTTTTCCTGATTTTTCCAGCAAGGCACTCAGCAACTTTCACAATTCTTCTGTTGAGTCTCCTTCCGTAGACAACGGCATTTACACAGCTCCCCTCATCAACAAGAAGTATTGTAAAGTCCGCAAATCTGAATCGGGAAGCTTTTTTGTGGAGGTTCCAAAGGAAAAGACCTGAAGTGTAAACGGCTGAAATATTTGGAAACTTTGGTGGGCCATCATGATATGTCTCTACTTCTACGTCGCATCCTTTAACATCCGTTATAATCTTCACTTGCCAGTCTTTAACTTCAAATCCATTTTTCTCGTAGAACCTCATGGCGTTTTCGTCCTCTGGAATGACGCTTAGCCCTTTCAGGCCCCGTCTCTTTGCCCATTCCTCGGCGAACGCTAAGAGCTTTGAACCGATACCTTTGCCCCTATATCCCTCTTGAACCCAAAGAACATGGACGTGAGCCTTTCCATTGAAGGGTAAAAGCTCAATCTCCCCCTTATCTTTGTAGAGAAATACATCTCCACCAGAGTCCCTAATGGCTTTCAGGTAAATTTCAAAGTTTTCCCATGGAGGCTCTCCAGCATGTATTTCTCCTAAAATACTCCCATCATCAATTCCTGCTTTTCTTATCATCAAAAAAGCTTAAATTCAACGTCTTAAAAATATTGACGATGAGAGCCAAAATTAAAAAATGGATAAACAAACTGTCAAAAAGGCCGGAAGAGAGTTTAATATTTCTTCCAAAGAGCTTTGCACCTATCTAACTGCAGAGACTCATGAGGACGATAAAATACACCCCTAAGACATCTGAGATATGCCGGATGTTTCCTTATGGGCTCAGAGAAAGGATTCTGCAGCCAATCAGGAGGATTGAAAATGAGGATAGAAACATCCAGAGACAACGTGAAAAGTTGCCTTGAAATTGCCAAGGAACTGCCAGAGTGGTTCAACGAGGCCGGTCTGAGGGCTATGGGGTGGGATTTGAGAGTGGAGAAGACCTTCGTTGCCGTTGAAGGGGAGGAGGTTCTCGGCTTTGTAACGGTCAAACCGCTCAACGAAAAAGCCCTTGAAATCCTCTGGATGGCCGTTAGGCGGGAGCTGAGGGGTAAGGGGATAGGTACGAAACTGCTCGAGTTCGTTGATGGGTGGGCGAAGGAGAGCGGCTTCAAACTCCTCGTGGTGAAAACCTCAGGTGATTTGTCTTACAGGCCCTACGATAAGACGAGGCGCTTCTACGAGCGGAGGGGCTTCGTGAGGGTAGCTCTGATAGACCCCTACCCCGAGTGGGGCGAGCCGGCGCTGATTTACGTTAAATGCCCGAGAAACGTTTAAAAATCCCGGTCGTAATATGAACGGGGCTTCAGATGCGCTGGAGTGAGATTCCGAAGGAAGCTAAGGCATACATGCTCTACCACACGCTCATCGCTCCCGGCCTGATAGTCTGGATACTGTTCCCCCTCTACATGATGAAGGTCGGCTACTCCGTCCTTGAGGTCGGGGCGTTCTTCACGGCCGTCAACATCATCGCGATTCCCTTAACGTACCTCTTCGGCAGGCTGTTCAACCGCTGGGATATCAAGAAGGGCCTCATCGCGATAGACATCCTCGACGGTATCGCCTACGTCCTCTACGGCCTCGCCAAAGGTGCCATGGCTCCAGTTGCACTCTTCGCCGGAAGAACCGTGGAGAAGCTATCAACCGTGCTTTACCCCCTCTACCGCGCATACGAGCAGATAATCTATCCAGAGGACAAGTACGAGGAGATATTCGCCTGGCATCTCCGTTTGCCGGAGATAGCAAGACTGATAACCTTCCCGGTTCTCGGCTACATCTTCGGCTACCTCTACCCCGGCGCGGAGAACTACCGCTGGGCGTTCCTATTCTTCGGCCTCTTCTCCGCCGTTACGGTAGCCTACATCGGGTTCTTCCTTCCCTCAGTCGGCAGAGAGGAGAGGATAACGCCCGAGGGCTTCACGTTTAAGGTTGGGGAGTTCAAGGTTCTCCTGGCCTTCGAGGCCTTACTAACGCTCGCCTGGGCGCTCGCCCCGGAGCTGGTGCTCATCAACTATGTCGTCTTCGTGCTCCACAAAACGGTCTTCGAGGTAACGCTCATTGCCTGTGCGAGCAGCATAGCTTCCATAATCGGCACATACGCCAGTGAGAGGGTTCCCAAGAGAAGGGGCTTCCAGGTCATCGGCCTCGGAATGTTTATCAACGCGGTCTACGCGCTGGTCATGGCGCTCTCACCGCCGTTCTGGCTGGCGCTGGCGGTGTATGCCCTCGGCGACTTCGGAAACACCCTCTGGTTCCCCTTCTACCGCTCCTGGCAGTTCTCGCTGATTCCGAAGGAGCGGGCCAGTGAGTTCCACGCGGCGATATCGAGCTACAACAGGCTTATTGGTCTAGTTGCCCCCTTCATAGCTGGTGCTTTAGCGAGCATCCATGCAACGCTGCCGTACGCGGCGGGTCTGGTGCTGTTTTTGGTAACGGGAGCCCTGTTCATGTGGCTCTACAAATCCAGGGCGGCAGGGGCACCGGCGTCTAAACCTCAACCCTAGTCCTCAGCCGCCAGCCATCGATGTCAAAACCGCCCATTTCATCGAAGACGTGAGCTATAATGGCTTCAAGATTTTCAGTTTTAACCTCCTCCAAGGCTCGAAGGAAAGGTTCTACGAACCTCCCGTCCGGGAAATCCGGGAAGAGGTAGGCTCTTCTGAATGTCTCGTCGCTGAAGAGCCTGTAAACTTTGCTCGCAGGGGGAACCTCCAAACCCAAAAACTTGGAGTAGACCTCAAGGGCCCTGCGGAGTGCCAGGTGGTAAATGTGGGCATAGCTGGGGTCGCTCCTCTCCTCGGCGTCCTTCAGGCTGTCGAGGGCGTCCCAGAGGGAATACTTGGCCACCTCGACCCAGGTCTCGTCTGGTCTTTCAAACGGCGTCTCCATGTACTCCCGGGCTTCCATTTTGAGTGTTTCAGTTATCCCGGTTTTGTCGAAGAGAACCTTCCCAATGGTGACAATCCTCGCCGTGCTTCTGCTGTTTTGAGAAAGTTCCTTCTCAAAGTACCGCCTTATCTGCCTCGCGGGGTTTACGAAGTATTCGATTAAAATCCCATCCACAACAACGTTTCCCCTTTCCCTCCAGTCCACGTCGTCGGAGAGGATTATGTAGACGTCCACATCGGAGCGCTCGGTTTCCAGCCCAACCGCGTAGCTTCCCGTCAGCAGGGCGGCCTCGACGAAATCCCTTTTCCTCCACTCACCCATGAACTTCTCAAGCGCCTGCTTCCAGTCCCTCATAACATCACCTCAGAACTCCGGAATCCTAATCGGCGCCTGCAGCTCCTTCTCGTTCTTCTCAAGGTTGGTCGCGAGCATCTTTATCCTTTCGCAGCCCTTTATCTCCCTGATGAACTCGGCCACGCTCTTGGGCACGAGCTCCTCCCAGGGCTGCCCCTCGACCATGCGCTTCCGTATCTCGGTCGCCGAGAGGATGTCCTTCCTGAACATCGGCTGGACGATGACCTCGTAGCCCTTCTCTCTGAATAGCTGGGCAACGAGGGAGTTCCCGGTGAAGACGACGTCAAAGCGCGGAACCATGCTCACTACATAGGTCGCCCATATGGCGTTGAAGTTGATGTCAGGGAGGGGAATCAGGTAGTAGCGCTTGTCCGCCAAGTGCGTCTCGTTCAGCGCCCTGATGAGCATCTCCATCCTCTCGCTCGTCGTGAAGGGGTTCTTCAGCGTATGGCTCGCCTGGGCGCTTCCGATGCCCAGTATCACCTCATCAACCTGTGAAAAAACGAATTCGAGCGCCTTTATATGTCCGTTGTGAACCGGCTGGAACCGGCCGACGAAGAGGCCGCGCTTGACCATTCAATCACCTCCAATCAACTTCACCCTCACCTCATCCCCGACCTTCAGACCGAGCCTTTCCGCCGCGCTCCCCTGATTGACGGCTATCTCGAGGTAGTCGTGACTTCCGGGAAGTGCAAGCAGTTCGCCGGGCTTTACCTGGCCGTAGGTGTCGAGGTAGGAAACCCTGACCCCCAAGTCGGGAAGCTCTACCGCCCTCAGCGTCCCATAGTTCTCGAGGTTGAGGATCACGTTGCCAAAGTCGTCAATGTAGAGTACCGTGAGCAGCCAGTCGTCTCCTTCGCGCCGCGGCTCCACGTTGAGCCTGACGAGGCTTTCCAGGGGGATTTCAGTTCCTATCTGGCCGGGCTCAATGCCGGCCTCAAGGAGCGCCCCGGCGGGACCGAACACATCCCTGCCGTGGAAGGTAGAGCTTATCCTCCAGCCCGTGAAGCGCCTTATCCTCTCGAAATCTATCTCGTAGGCTCTCCGGGGTTTGATGTGTTTCATCGGAAGGGTTGCGAGTCCGTTGTCGGGAACAACGAGAAACTGCTCCCCCTCGATGATAACGGCCCTGCGGGAGGTGCCGACCCCGGGGTCAATAACGCCAACGTGAACGGTCCCTTCCGGGGAGTACTTCACCACCTGCTCCATGACGAAGGAGGCCTCAACTACGGAGTGCCTCCTTATCGAGTGGGTAACGTCAATGAGCCGCGCGTTGGGATTGACCCTGAGCATGGCAACCTTCATCTCGCCCACGTAGGGGCCGCCAAGCCCGAAGTCTGTTGTCAGGGTTATCATCGCCACCACCTAAAACTTATTAACGGTTGGGGGCTTTAAAGGGTTTGGAAGATGAAAATGAGAAAAGCCATCCTGGTTCCTCTCCTCATTCTCATAGTGGTGGTCTCGGGATGCCTCTTCAAGCCGCCGGCGGAGGTTAGGTTCTCGGTTGACAGAACGGTCGTCACGCCCGACGGAACGCTCCACGTCATCGTGTTCGTTAACAACACCGGGAAGGTGGGTCTGACAGGGGCGACGCTCGTCCTGGGCGACGACAGCTTCCAGATACTTCAGGAACCAAAGTTCCCCGACGTTCTGCCCGTGGGCCACTCCGCTCAGCTGGTCTGGATACTCAAGGCACCGGCGATACCTGGCTACTACAACCTCAAGCTCTCCCTTGAGCTGACCGATGAGCTTAAGCGAACCTGGACAGGCTTCTATGGTCAGTTCAGAGTGTTCGTTTCCAGGGGGGCAGCACCCTCGGACGAGATAGGGCTAGGGATAAGCGGACCCGAGACCCTCCATGGCGGTGAGACTTCCACGATAACGGTCACAATAAAGAACAAGCTGGAGGCTCCGATCGACCTGCTGGACATCCGGCTCGACCTCCTCGATGGAATGAAGGTGATGAGCGCAGACGCGCTTCCGGAGGGCATCAACGAGAACGGGAAGATAACCCTCAGGTACACCGTGAAGGCTCCGTATGCATACAGGAAAGGATACATCTCGGCGATGCTTCGGTACAGAATAGGCGGCTCCGAGAAGAGCGTCATCGAAAGCGTACCCCTGGAGGTGACTTGGACGCCCTGGAACGCGGACAGCGGGACGCTTAGGGACGCATATGAACTCAAATATCACTGGATAACCGATGGATACCTCGTTGACGGCTACTGGTCAGAGCGCTATAACTCAACGCCCTCCTTCAACAGGGCAGAGCTCAGGAATCTCGCCCTCAGAATAATCGGGAACGCCAGTTCCGAGCCAGCCGCTGCGAGGGCCATTTATGACTGGATGATGCGCACCTACTCCTTCGGGGACACGACCTCCACCCTTGAGCCGGAGAAGATACTCCTTCAGGACAGGCTGAGCTACGCGGAGGGCCAGATACTCATAACGGCAATGCTGCGCTCCATAGACATCCCAGCGAGGGTGATAACACTCTACAACGGAACGGACTGCACACAGAGACCCGTGACGGAGTTCTACACAGCGGACGGCTGGTACGTTGTGGACATCGAGCACGGCTTCATAGGTTCCCTCGAGGAGTACCTGGCCAGTCCGTACTTCCCAAGACTGTACCAGATAATAACCGAGAACGGCTACAGGATGGTGGCCCAGAGCCCGACGGAGCTCAGCGGTCATGAGCACGTTGACGTTACGGGGGACTTCATTGCGAACCTCGAGGACAGGCTCATAAGCGTTGTGAGCGGAAGGCTGAAGCCGGAGCTGCGCTCGAAGCTGATGATGCTGGTCAACAACCTCAACGAAAATGAGAGGCTTTACGCGCTCTTCATCCTCTCGTCTGCCCCCAGCGACGATGAATTGAACCGGGTAGTGGAGAAATACAGTGTTGGGAAGATGGAGCAAAGCATAAAAGCCATGTACGAGTTTTACAGGGACATGGAGTGGAGCGACGATTTCACGCGCTACTGGAAAATATTCGCGGGTGATGTGGGATGATAACCGTCCTTCGCCTTGGACACAGACCCGAGAGGGACAAGAGGATAACGACCCACGTGGCCCTGACGGCGAGGGCCTTCGGGGCGGATAGAATCATCATCGCGGCCGAAGTGGATGAGCATGTAAGGGACAGCGTCGAGGACGTCGTGAGGCGCTGGGGAGGACCCTTTGAGATATCCTTCGACCCCAGCTGGAAGAGAATCCTGAGGGACTGGAAGGAGAATGGAGGGGTGATAGTCCACCTCACGATGTACGGAATCCATATCGACGACGCGATGCCCCAAATCTTGGAAGAACTGAAGGAAGGCAGGGACGTGCTCGTCGTCGTCGGCGCCGAGAAGGTGCCCAGGGAGGTCTACGAGATGGCAGACTACAACGTCGGCGTGGGAAACCAGCCGCACAGCGAGGTCGCCGCTCTGGCAGTCTTCCTGGACAGGCTCCTGGAAGGAGAAGGGCTGAGGAAGGAGTTCCAGAACGCCAAGCTGAAGATAATCCCCCAGGAGAGGGGAAAGAGGATCATCGAGCTTGAGTGAGGGTTGCGGATGGTGCTCAATAATTACCGCGAAAACGTCAGGGGTTACCTCGAAGCCATCGTCCGGCCCCTCGCGAGGGCAGGCGTTACGCCGAACACGATAACCGTTCTCGGTCTGCTGATAAGCCTCGCCGGCGCGTACTTCTTCTATCGAGGAGAGCAGGTCATAGCGGCCCTTGTTCTGCTCTTCGGCTCGCTTATAGATGCCCTCGACGGAACGCTCGCGAGGCTCACAGGGAAGACGAGCCGCTTTGGAGCCTTCCTCGACTCCACCTTCGACAGGATAAGCGACGGAGCGGTTCTCTTCGGAATAGCCCTCGGAAACCTCGTGGACTGGCGCGTTGCGTTCATAGCTTTCATGGGGAGCTACCTGGTGAGCTACGAGCGGTGCAGAGCCGAGCTGGCAGGCTCCGGAAGGCTGGCCGTTGGAATAGCCGAGAGGGCGGAGCGGCTATTGATAATAATCATCACCGCACTCTTTGGCTACGTTGAGTACGGCCTCTACGCGGTCGCTGTCTTGGCGTGGATAACCGTTCTCCAGAGGCTTTACGCGGCCTATCAGAGGCTCAAGGAGTGAAGAAGAAGGGGGATGACGAGAATTTCGCTAGGCGAGCCGCAGAGGCAATGAAGAGCCCTGCCGTTGCTGACCCTTGCCGTTCTTTTTTATTATTCCAGTAAATTAACGCCCCACCAACCGATAACGAACGCTGATGCAGTATGGACGTCCAAACCCAGCCCCTGGGCCAGCTCTCGTCCCAATTTTGAAGAACCGGCGGGATTAACCAGATAGACCTCAAAACCTCTCTTCAACGCCATAACAACCCCGTGCTCAAGGAGCTCCTTCTTGGCGAAATTCGACGCCTTCCGATTCCCCCTCCTCGAACTCGTAGCCTTCCCATTCTTTCTCTTAGTCCTTCCCAAATCCTCGAAGAACACAGTCCCTACGCCGTGATAAAACGCATAATCCAGCAGGCGTGCGAGAGTCTTCAACCGCAAATCCCTCGCCTTCTTCCTCGGAAACCCCGGAGAATTAACCTCTGGAAAGTGCTTAACCCTAACGTCCCTAATAGCACCATTCTCGTCGAGAATTGCCATATTCACCCTATCAGAGTTCAGGTCGAAACCGGCGTACAGCCCGCCCCCTGTGGTCTTTCCGAGATGTTTTAGATAAATTCCAAAGGGCACCTGAACGTGCAGGTAAACTTTCCCATTCCGCAGAACAACCTGAGCACCGTATTTGAACTTTTGAGCATCGAAAATAACTGGAAGAAACTTCTCGGCGGTTTTCATCTTAAAGTTCAGCCACTCTCCGTTGGAGCGAATTCTAACGTTCATCCCCTCAATCTTCACGTTCCGGTTCCCTTTCTCGTTCTCCTTTGGTTTGCTGATGAGGAATTTTGATTTCAAGTGAATGTGCCTTGGATTCCCGCCGTTTTGCCCGCCCCTTTCAACAGCATTTTGGCGTAATCCCACGCACTGTCAGAATACCACCAGTTGTTAAGAACCAGTCGAGAGACTTCCTTCACGCCCTCACTCTTTTTAATGCCCCTGAGCTGGAGTCTTATAGCCAGTTCGACGGCCTTTTTGAATTTTTCCGTCAGGAGGGTGAGTTTTAGGTAGTCTTCCTGCCTTCCCGGTTCGAGTCTCGTTTTAATGGTTATGTAGTTCACTTCTGCTCGGCGGATTTTTCGTGTTTTTCGAGCCATAACTCAATAGCCTCCGTTATGGCCATTCCGAGGGCTCCTTTTTTGACGCCGTAAACATCGAGGATTTTCTTTCGGAATTTGACTTCTAACTCGTCTGGGATTTTCACGGTTATGACGCCCATTGTATTCACCAAAATACTTAAATACCTGATTACTTAAATGGTTTTTGGTCGTGATGCCCGCCCGGTGAAGTCTGTGAGCAAGGTGAGGTGGAGGACTGGCTGAACCCTGCGGGTGTTCGGGCGACCCGTTCCGCCGTAGTATGCTGAAAGAGAAGGAGAGTGGGCGAGGCGGTCTAAGTCCGGGCACTCACAGTAACTCGGGGGATGAACCTCCATGTGAGCACACAAAGACTCACGTAGAGGAGACTCCGAAAACTATAACTCCTCCTTTTTCCTAATTCCTCCGGTGAAACCCATGCGAATATACGTCCTTGTCGAGGACTATTCTGGCTACGAAAGCCCCTTTCTGGCCCAGCACGGCGTAAGCTTCCTGATAGAGAAGGCCGGGAAGGGAATCCTCTTCGACACCGGCCAGAGCGCCGAGCCGATACTCCACAACATGAAGCTCCTCGGTCTCGATCCGAGTTCCCACGTCGATTACATCTTCCTGAGCCACTGCCACTACGACCACACGGGCGGGCTTTTGGGCATCCTAAAGGCCATCGGAAGGCGGGTTCCGGTTATAGCGCACCCGAGCATCTTCAGAAGGCACTTCGTTATGAAACCCTACCTTAGGGACGTTGGAATCCCCTTCAGGCGGGAGGAGGTTGAGGAGCTCGCTGACCTCTACCTTGCCCCAAAGCCCCTCGAAATAGTCGAGGGCATCTATTCCACGGGTGAGGTCCGCAACCGCGAGAACTTCGAGCGGGGGCATATAGGGGTCTATACGCTGAGGGACGGCCAGATAATGGAAGACACCATTATGGACGACATGAGCCTCGTGGCTAAAACGTCGGAGGGTCTGGTTATCGTGAGCGGCTGCAGCCACGCGGGAATAGTGAGCATAGTTAAAGGCGCGATACGGCTGACCGGCGAGAGGGCGTCCGCGCGGTCATAGGCGGCTTCCATCTCATAGACGCGGGCGACGAACGCATCGAAAGGACCGTGAGGGAGTTCAAGGAGCTCGGAGTAGAGGAGGTCTACACCGGACACTGCACCGGGTTGAGGGCCGAGGCGGCTTTCCTGGAGGCCTACGGCGAGCGCTTCCACAAGCTGCACTCCGGGATGGTCATGGAGTTCTGAGGTGATAGTATGGTCGAGGAAGCCGGGGAAAAGCCCAGGATAACAGTCATCGCGTACTCACGGGACAAGTTCCTCAGCAGAAAGGCGGAAAGCATCGAGGAGGCCCTCCCCGTAAGCGGCTATGATGTTGTGTGGGTGAACGTGGATACAGTCTCCCTCGTGCCTGAACTGAGGAAGGCACTGGGAATCCACGAAACGCCGATGAAGACGTTGAGGCGGGCGAGCGGCAGGGCGAGGGTGATGGTGTTCCAGGACTACCTCTTTCTCCTTCTCCACCAGGCCTATGAGATAGACGACGGGCTGAAGAGGGAGAGGATGGGCATCCTCCTAAAGGGCAATCTCGTGATAACCATCCAGGAGACTCTTGGGGACGTTTTCGACCCGATACGGGAAGGCATCCGCAAGGGGGAGGGACTCTTCCGCGAACACGGTGTCGATTTTCTGCTCTTCGCAATTCTTGAGGCGATAGTTGAAAACTACGTGCCGATAATCGAGCGCATAAGTTCCCAGATGGAAGAGCTTGAGGCGAGGATACTTTCAAGGGCGGACGAAGGCGTCCTGCACAGGATACACGGAATAAGGCGGGAGATACTCTTCATGCGCCGCACGATATTCCCCCTCCTGGGGGCGTTCAGGAAGCTGAGGCTCGAGGGCGGAGATTTCTTCAGTGAGGATACCAAGCCCTTCATAGACGAACTCCACGACCACGTCCTCGAAGTTCTCGAAATCCTCGAGGGGCAGCGGGAACTCGCCAACAGCCTCGTCGAGCTCTACTACTCCACACTCTCCATGAAAACGAACGACATCATCAGAATCCTCACGGTAGTCTCGACTGTGTTCATCCCGCTGACCTTCATAACCGGCCTCTACGGCATGAACTTCCGCTACATGCCGGAGCTGGCCTGGCGCTACAGCTACCCGGCCGTTCTGATGGTCATGCTCGGAATCACCCTCGGCATGCTCGCCTACTTCAGAAGAAAAGGGTGGATTTAGAGCTCCTCAAGGCCGAGGGCAAGCCTCACGGCCCTCTCCGCTATCACGTCGAGCGGATCAATCAGGGGGACGCTCAGATCCTCCGGTCTCAGGGCAACGCTGACCTCTGTGCAGCCGGCTATTATCCCATCAACCCTGCGTTCGAGCCTCCTGGCTGCCTCCAAGAGAAGCTTCCTTCCCATCTCAATGTTCCCGGCCTTGACACCCTCGTAGACTCCCCTCATAACGAGTTCTTGGTCGTTCTTTCCGGGGACGGCTATCCCGACGCCCCTGCCGAGGAGGGCGCGGTGGTAAACGAGTCCCTTTATGGTGCCGTCGGTTGCGAGGAGGCCGACCCTGCGCAGGCCGAGATTTTCTATCTCCTCCGCCGTCGCCTCGATCATGCTGACGAGCGGAATCGTTACCGCCTTCTGGATGGTGTCGGCGAAGAAGTGTGCGGTGTTGCAGGGCATTATTATGAAGTCCGCTCCCCAGCTCTCGAGCTTTCTCGCTCCCTCTACCAGGGCAGGTCTCGGGTCTTCCCCGTTTCCCAGGATGAAAGAGGTCCTGTCGGGGATCTTTGGGTCGTTGTAGATGATTATCCTGGGATGATCCTGATCTCGCTTGGCTGGGGTCTTCTCCACTATCCGCCGGAAGAGGTCGGCAGTGGCAAGCGGTCCCATGCCCCCGAGGATGCCGATGGTTTTCTCTCTCACTCCTCCAGCCATACGGAGTCATCCCCGTGGTAGTTCAGCTTCACCACGAAGAGCCTGAACGGCTCATCCCGCTCGTTAACCACCCAGTGGACGGTTTTAGGCTTTACCAGGAAGATATCGCCGGGCCTCGCGAGGTATTCAGTCTCGCCGATGCCGAGCCTTGCCTCTCCGTCCATTATGTAGAACAGCTCGTACTGGTGGAGGTGGTAGTGCTTCCTGACGGTCTGCCCGGGCTTGACCTCCACTATCTGTGTGTATGAGCCCTCGGGCAGTTCGCCCTCGAAGAGGGGAAGCTTCCGGTAGGTGCCCCTGTCTATGAGGTTTTTGATTTCGGCCTTCATGGATGCGGATTTGGAGCGGGAGGATAAAAAGATTGCTAAGGGCGCTGCCTGAGCTGGAGGACGTCCAAGAAGGCCACGAAGAGACCGGGAAGGATTATTGTCCAGGGGCTGATGTTCCAGCCGAGGGCTATCAGGGCCAGTCCAAGGAGGATGTATACAGCAACTGCCATCAGACCAGCTCTGGGGGCGCTCATTCGTCTTCTGGAGTATAAATAGATGAGGAGAGGGATGCCGAGGACTACAAAGACCCCGATCCACGGGTTCACTGTGGCGGACATTTGTGACACCCGGTTTCATGTTTGGGCTTCCACAGCATTTTCATTCCGTTTTTCCTTCCCTTGTCGCACAAACGCAAGGAAGGCCGTTGTGAGGGCTCCGCCGACCCCCGCCAGCAGGAAGCTCTCCCACGCTGGAAATGCCAGTACTCTCGCAAGAGCTGCCAACATGAATTCCCAAATCGTGGCAGCAAATATTCCGCTGACGAGAGTGTACCCTTTGCCCTGGATAATTTTCACCAGCGCGACTGGAATCAGGTACACGAGGACCACTGCGACAGTGGCCATGAAAAGCGTCTCCGTAGTGGAATAAAACTCATTCAGATAAACAATGTAGCCGGCAAAAAAGAACATGAATAGGAATGCCAAAAATCTCCCATCGTTCATGTTTTCACCCCCGCCAGGGAATGAGCGTTGTCGGAGTCATTTATGACCACCATCCTCTTTTGATGCTGTCCCGCCCAGTACCCAGCTAATGAACAGGTCCAGCAGTAGCAGGATTATCAGAACCTTCAGTGCGGTCTCAGGGTGGCCGTAGAGGGTTATAACTAAGAACACTGCAAAATACCCCGCGAGGCGCTTTAAGAAGGCTCCCGGTTTTGGGGAGTAATTCCGCTGGTAGGTTTCGATCACGGCATGGGCATTATTGGTTCGCATTTGTGACACCTACCACTTCCTCGTGGGGGAGTGCGGAAAGTATCTTTACGTCTCCGGAGACTTTCTGATTAGCTGTCTGATTAGCTGCTGGTATTGATAACACTGCTTTTCTTTTTCCAGTATTCGGAGATAACAGCGATCGTTCCAATAACCAGACCCGCAAGGAGACCTTGCTTATCAACTCTGCCGAATACCACGACCCCATAGGAGATGCCAAACCCCATAAAAACCGCAATCCCCAGCAGGCAGGAAACACGGCGTTGGATGTGTGCTTCCATACCTTGTGTATCGCCTTCCATGTTGCCAGAGCTACCGGAATTGCGAGGATGATATAAAACGAAAGCTCCACATTTTCCCTGACTGAGCCGCTATTTCCTCCCCAAAGTAGCGACAGCATCAGACCTATAAAAGTCAAGATAAATGGAATAACGGCGGTTTCTTCAGCCTTCATGGTATCTCCCCCTACGGCCCGGGAACCATCCTCCTTGGCATTCGGAACCCTGTTCCAAGCAGTTATTCTGCACGCACCACGGACATTCGATTACGATGCAAGCACCGTAGGCTCCAATCAACAGCGAAACCACAAATATGGCCAGCAGTGTACGCCTTCGCATCGACCCTTCCAACGGGCTCTTGCACTAAATCCTTTTCACTTATTATATATAACACTTTCGTTCGGAAAAGAAATTAGCAATGAACATTGTCATACATTTGTTTTATAACCGGGTAATGCCTACCCTTTCGACTCTCATCGAAATGTTCAAAAGACTTTTATAGTTCCGAGACCCAGACACTGATGGACAACTACAGGCGGTGATGGCTAATGGAGAAACTGGAAAAAGCCCTCCGCTGGGCGGAGGAGAACCTGAGAGCAGACTACGTAGAGCTCCGCTATGAGGACCTCAGAAAGACGACACTTGCCCTCAAAGACGGCGTTTTTACCAGCTTTACAGGGAAGCTGAACAGGGGTGTTGCCATCAGGGTTCTGGCCGATGGAGCGTGGGGATTTGCCTCAACCAGCGACCTCTCGAACCTCGAGAGGAAAATCGAGGAAGCCTACAAGCTGGCGAAAGCTGCCGCCGAGACCAAGAGGGAAAAGATAGAGCTGGCCGAGATAAAGCCGGTCGAGGACTTCGTGAAGAGCAAAATGAAGGTCAAGCCAGGGGAAGTTGACATAGAGGAGAAGGTCGCACACCTCAGGGAGCTGGAGAAGCTCTTGAAGGAAGATGAAGCCGTCAAGAGCGTCCAGATACGGTACGAGGACGGCGGCGGGCAAAAAATCCTCCTCACCAGCGAGGGGACGCGCATAGAGTGGGACTACAACTACCTCTATCAGGGAACCTACGTCACCGGAAAGGCCGACGGAAAGCTGGCCATGGCCAGGGACAGCATAGGCGCCGTGGACTACGGCTGGGAGCTCATGACCGACGTTGAGCCAAACGAAAAGGTCACCGAGAGACTGCTGAGAAAGATGCACAGCCAGCTGAAGGGCATTGCCCCGAAGCGCGGCGAGTTCCCCATCGTTGCGGGCCCAATCGTCGTTGGAATCATCGCCCACGAGGCACTCGGTCACCTCGCGGAGGCCGACTTAACCATAAACTCACCCTTCAAGGATCTCATCGGAAAGCAGATTGCTCCTGAATACGTCACGATGAGCGAGCGCTACGTTGAGGGTGGCTTCGGAAACGACCGCTATGATGATGAGGGCGTCCCGGTGAGGGACATACGCATCATCGAGAACGGAATCCTGAAGGAGATAATGCTCAACCGCGAGTACGCTGCAAAGTGGGGCATGGAGCCGAACGGCCACGCGAGGGCCGAGAGCTACCGCTATCCGCCGATAATCAGGATGAGGAACACGATTTTCGAGCCCGGAGACCACAGCTTCGAGGAGCTTATTGAGGACATCAAGTTCGGCTACTATGTCGTCGACTTCAGAGGTGGGCAGGCCCAGCTTAACAGCGCCTTCCAGGTCGGAGTTCAGGAAGGATACGTCATCAGGAACGGTGAAATCGCCGAGCCAATAAGGGACACCTCAATCACTGGAGTCGCTATCGAGGCGCTCAAGAAGATTTCAGCGGTCGGCAAGGACTTCGGTCTTGAGGTCGGCTTCTGCGGCAAGGGACAGACTGCCTTCGTCAGCTCGGGCGGCCCGCACATGCGCTTTGACGGAGGAATCCTCATCGGGTGAGGTGGTTAAGATGGAGGAACTCATAAGGTACGGCGAGAAGTTTTTTGACGAGCTTGAGATAGCCGTTTACCGCTCCAAGGATGTGAGCGCCAACGTCGAGCTCAACGAGATTTCAATGGCCTCCACGAGGAGTGGGGCGGTTACGATACTCCGCGGAATAAAGGACAAGCGCCTCGGGCTGGCCATAATCGACAGCGACGAGCCGGCCAGGATAAGGGAGGCCATAGAGCAGGCGGCGAAGATGGCGAAGCTGAACAGCAGGGACGAGAAGTGGGTCTCCCTTCCCGAGCCGGGTAAATACCGGGAGAAGCCGAAGCCCAACTACGAGCTGAAGGATGCCTCCCCGGATCAGCTCGTTGAGATGCTCGTCCGCGGCATAAAGCTCGCCCGTGAGAAGGACGAGAACGTCATCGTGGCGGGCGGAGAGGGCGGCGTTTCGTGGGAGGAGCGCCACATCGTCAACTCCCACGGAATAGACGTCTTCCAGGAGGGTGGTGCGGCCTTCTTTTTCATCGAACTCGTCGGAAGGAAGGGCGACGTTGTAACTCCCGGAATCTTCGACTTCGACGCCAGGAGGGACCTCAACCTGGACGTTGACGGGGTCGTCGAGAGGGCGGTTCAGAAGGTCAAGTGGGCGTACAGCGTCAAGGCCAGCAGGAACGAGGAGGTTCCGATAATACTCGGCCCCTGGGCGATAGCGGGGCTCTTCAGCTTTGCGCTCTTCCCGGCCTTCAGCGGTGAGCGCCTGGTTAAGGAGACGACACCTCTGGCAGAAAAGGTCGGGGAGAAGATAGCCAGCGACGTGCTCACGATATACGACGACCCGTTCCACGAGCTGGCCATCGAGCCTGCTATAGCTGACGGAGAGGGAGTCCCGACGAGGAAGAACGTCCTCATCGAGAACGGAACCTTCAGGGGCTTCGTCTGGGATAACTACTGGGCGAAGGTCCACGGCACCGAGAGCACCGGAAACGGCAAGCGCGACCTGAACAGCGGGGGAATAAACATCGGGTTCCACAGCATGGTCATCGAGAACGGAAAGCGCTCGCTGGAGGATATGGTATCCGAAATCGAGCACGGCTACTTCGTCGACGGCTTCCAGGGCGCCCACTCAAGCAACCCGGACAACGGAAACTTCGCGGTAACGGCAAACCCGGCGTTCCTCATCGAGGACGGAGAGGTCAAGGGGGCGAGCGTCTTCCTCGTTGCGGGCAACATCTACGAGCTGCTGAAGCAGGCGAGTGAAGTTTCAAAGGAGCAGACCGTAATGCCCTTCATGACGACCATCATAACGCCCTTCGTGAAGTTTGAGAACGTGAAGATAGCGGGGAAGTGACGGAATCCTCTTTCTTTTTTCTCCCGAAAGCTTGCCCTTCAGGACTGGAGAGCAGACTAAAAGAAGGAAAAGCTAAACGGAGAATATTCTTATCGTGTTCGTCCCCACGGTCTTTCCTATCGGGGTTCCCTTCGTTAGCAGAATCGTGTCGTTCTCCTTGACGAGACCGAGACCGCTTATCAGGCGTAGTATCTCGTCCTCGCTGGTCTCCTCCACGACGAATGGATAGACGCCGTAGGAGAACATCAGCGTGTTGCCAACCCATTCGTCCTGCACGAAGGCGAGGACCCACTGCTTCGGCTTGAAGCGCGAGATGAGCCTCGCGGTCTCGCCCGTCCTCGTCGGGGTGAGGATGTGCTTGATGTCCATCGAGTTAAGAGCCTCAATGATGCTCCTCGCTATCGTGTCCTTTATTGTGCCTTTCCTGGGCATCCTGCCCTTCCACTCGCTCATCTTCCACTCCACTATGCGCGCGGACCAGAGGGAATCCCTGTACGCCTCGATAGTCTTGGCTATCCTGGCCATCATCCTCACGGCATCGACGGGGTATCTGCCGACCGCCGTTTCCTCCGAGAGCATCACCGCGTCCGTACCGTCAAGGATGGCGTTGGCGACGTCGGTGACTTCGGCCCTCGTGGGGAGCTTCTCCTCGGTCATGCTCTCGAGCATCTGCGTCGCGGTAATGGCCGGCTTGCCGGCGACGTTGGCTTTGTGGATGAGTTTCTTCTGGAGGATGGGAAGCTTCTCTATGGTCATCTCAACCCCGAGGTCGCCGCGCGCTATCATTATGCCATCGGCGGCGCGGAGGATCTCGTCGAAGTTCCTGACGGCATCTGGCCGCTCTATCTTTGCAATGATAAACATCCTGCCGCCCTTTTCCTTAACAAAGCGCCTCACCTTCAGGACGTCATACGCCGAGCCGACGAAGCTTATGCCTATCGCATCGACGCCGTGTTCAATGGCGAACTCTATGAACCGGAGGTCACTCTCGGTCACCGCGTCTATTGCGATCCTTGCCTTCGGAACGTTTATGCCCTTGTGGGAAAAGAGGGTTCCCCCAACCAGGACTTTACAGACCACGTCGGTATCGTGGACTTCCTCCACGCGGAGGGCGATAAAACCGTCGCTCAGGTAGATGACGTCTCCCCTGGAAACCATCTTCGGAAAGTCCTTGAACTGGACCGGAATAAGGCCTTCGTTGCCGACCACATCCCTGGTGGTGAGCGTTACCGTCTGCCACCGTCTGAGGGTCACTGAACCGCCAGCAATCTCGCCAACGCGGATTTTTACCCCCGGAAGATCGCCAAGAATCGCCACGGGGCGGTTCAGCCTTCGAGCCGCCTTCCTCACCAGCTCAATGGTGCGGGCGTGCTGCTCCAGGTCTCCGTGGGCAAAGTTTATACGCGCCACACCCATTCCTGCCTTTATCATGGCCTCGATCGTTTCGCTCTTGAGGGACGCGGGCCCGATGGTGGCCACAATCTTCGTCTTGTGAGCGGGAAGCCTCATGTTCTCTCACCCAACTATGTAGTTTTTCACGGCTCCTAATAACCTTTGCCAAAGTCAGTGATTAGGCCATCCTAATTGTATCCGCGGGGGTGTTAAAAGATCAGTGCCAGAACCAGCGTTTACCTGACATCCTCCCCGCCCTAAAGGGCGAGGCTTTTGGGAGAAAAATGTGATCTATCTGTTCTCAAGGGGGAAGTCGGACCACTCGACGGCCCGCTTAAGGCTGATAAAACAGGAGTCGCAGTAACCGATCGTGATGGAGTCCCACTCGTCCATACTGGACGGAGAGTTCATGACGCAGTTGTTGGGACAGTGCTCAAGGCCAAAGCTGTGGCCGATCTCGTGAAGGATACCCTTGAGAAGGCGGGTTTTAAAGATTTCAAGCCCCCTCCTCAGACGGGTTCTTTCTCCTTCGTCAGAGCCTCCAAGTAGCCGTGAGAGTTCAGGGGGTTCAAAGGGATTCATGGATAGGACCATTACCCTGAGCTCGCCGTGGGTTTTGTGGATTCCCATGAACTTCTCGAAGAAGTCCAGGTATGGGTTGCGAGAAACGAGGGGAAACGTGGTTAGGGCAAATATTTTGTTCATCCTGATGTCCGACCTGCCCTCTATTTCGTTGAGCAGCCGGGCGTGGAGAACCTCCGTAAGAACCTCGAGGGGATAGGCCCGGATTTTCCCTTCGGGGGTGTATATGTCTATCAGATAACCCGGCTCGAGCTTGAGCTTTCCAACGTAGAGAAACCTCAGGGGAAGACTGTTCTCCTCAAAGAATCTGTTAGCCCCGTCGAATACGTCAAAGACAACTTCTTTTATCAGGCCATCACTTATGAAGTTGCCGACGTATGTGAAGGCTATGAACTCCATTATTTCATCACAGAAAAAGGCTCTCCCCAGACTTATTAAGCTTTTAGGTGATTAGCTGATTGCACCACAAAGATTTTAACCGCCATCCTGAAGGGTCATGTGGGCGATGGCGTCCGCCCGGGCTTCGAGCCGAACCGCCCGCCGAGGGCTGATGACGCCTGTTCTCCGCTAAAAGATTGGGAGGCGGTAGAATGGGCTCGAAGCTTTATGGGATTGGACGATTCATTAACGCTGATTCGCTCATCAGGTACATAGAGGAGAGACGCCACGGGGACGGCGGTTACTGCTTCGTCAGCGTCCTCAACGATACCAACGTCAACGATACGTACTACGCGGTCAAGATTTACAACCTCCTCGGCCTCGAGATTCCGGAGAAGGAAACGACAATCGAGTTCCTGGAAAGGGCAATACAGCCCCAGACCGCAGTGGTGGCGATAGCTATGGCCCTCGAAGGCCTGGCCATACTGGGGGCAGAAGACGTTGCGATGGAGCACCTTGACATCGTTTTTACCAAGTACAGCCCGTCGGAGGGCAAATTCGCCGTCGGCCTCGGCGGGAGCGAGGAGTTCGGAACGGCCACGCCGCTGGAGGCAACCTACTGGGTCGTCAAGGCGTTTAAAGCCATAGGCTATGAGTTCAGCGCCGACGAAAAGGACGCGATAAGGGCCTTCGTTATGAAGTTCAGAAACGGGGACGGTTACGGCGTCAAGGGCCCCACGACGACGATGACCTACCAGGCGCTCCGCACGCTCCACACCCTCGGTTACCGCCCGCCTAGGAGCCAGCACTTCCGGAACTGCGAGATATGCGGTGAGTGGGGTGGGTTCACCGAGGTTCCCTACAGCCTGCCGCCCTACCTTGAGCCAACCTTCTACGCCGCGAGGGGCCTTGAGCTCCAGCGCGAGACTCCCACGTGTCCGAGGAGGCACGTCCTGTTTATCAGAGAACTTCAAAACCCCAACGGTGGATTCAGGAGGAGCATAGAACTCGGCATTTCAAACTTCCAGAACACCTACCGCGCGCTGGCAGTGGTCGATTTCATGGGGCGGTTCCTCTGAGTGGTGCGAATGGACCTGATAGGCATGTACCTCCGGGATGCAATGGGGGACGGCTGTCCCGTCTGCAGGATACTCCGTAAATACGAGGAGTCCGAGATAGAGACGATCCTCTACGAGCATGTGAACGACCCATATGTGCAGGAGAAGTTCAAGGAGAGCCTGGGCCTCTGCACCTATCATGCATGGAAGACCCTCCGGGAGGCCTACTCCGACCCCCTACTCGGGCCTCTGGGAGTGGCCATTATCTACGAGCGCATGCTCTCGTCCTATGTGTCCTCACTGGAAAGGGGTCGGATTCCCGAGGAGGGAGAATGCTTCCTCTGCAGGCTGATGGAAGAGAAGGAGACCAATACAGTGGAGGCGCTTGCGGAGAGAATCGGGGAGCTCCTTCCAGAGTACGAGAAATCGGGATCAGTGCTCTGCAGGAGACACTACGAGATGCTGCTGTCAATCCTTCGGCGGACGAATCCGGAGACAGCGGAGAGACTTAAGACTGTCCAGCTGGAAAAGCTGCGGGTTCTCAGGGAGCGGCTCGGCTCGTTCATCGACAAGTTCGACTACCGTGCCAAGGAGAAGCCAACGAGGGAGGAAATATCATCACTGCCCCTGGCGATAGAAGCCTGAAGGGTCTTGAAACGGGAGTAACGGTTAGAAAAACAGGGAACAAAAAAAGCAGGAGGGGCTTTCCGTGGAGATAGAGGTTACAAACGACGAGCTGGTCAGGATAAGGAAGAACAAACGCGAGATAGAGGAGAGGTTTCGGGATTTGAAGGGGCTTGAGAGAACTTTGAGAGTTCTAAAGCTGCGTTTTCTCGTCGAGCAGAGGGAGAAGGTCGAGAAGAGGCTCAACGAGATGAGGCAGAACTATCGCGAGCTGCTCGAGTTTGAGGAGAAGGCAAAACGCGACAAGGAGTTTTTGATGGCCTTTGGGAAGGAACTCAGCGAGGAGAACAAGAGACTTAGAAAAGAGCTGGAGGAGAAAAATAATGAAAATAACCGTTAAGCCGCGGAGAGGCTGGCGGAGGGTTACTTTCAGGGTTCCAGATGAGACCCTCGAAGGGATAGAGGAACTGTGCGAGCGCTACGGCTTCAGGCTGGAGGAGGCCATAAGGATAATACTCCTCCATGGCTACGTGGATGATGAAGTTGACGCCGACGAGGAGGCCTTTGAAAAGCTTGAGAAGGAGGTAGATGCTCTCGAAAAGGAGCTGTACGGGCTTGAAGGGAAGTGGTCGCCCCTGAAGTTCCGCTCCTATTATATAGCGCTCGACAACCAGAACCTCGGAATCCAGCTCTCCGGAATGATCGCGGAGAACAAGATGCTGAGAAAGGTACTCGGAAAGGAGGAAAGGGACTTTTCGAAAGTTGAGGAGCTGATTCACTACTACATGGCCTTCGGGGACAAGGATTAAAAGAGGCCCTGCACATGGTTTGGCGGTGATGGAATGAACGGCAGGATAGCGGTGGCGATAGCACTCGGCGGTGCACTCGGTGCGCTGGCGAGGTTCTACATCTCGGGAATCCTGCCAGTTTACAGGGAGTTTCCCGTTGGAACGCTCATGGTCAACAGCATAGCCAGCCTAATCCTCGGCTACCTCTACGGCCTGCTCTTCTGGGGCATAGACGTCCCCGCCGACTGGAGGGCGTTCTTCGGGACGGGCTTCTGCGGTGCTCTGAGTACGTTCTCCACGTTCTCGTATGAGACGTTCTCGCTCCTCCGTGAGAGGGAGTACCTTATAGCGGGCCTCAACATCGCGGCAAACGTTATAATAACCATCACTCTAGTATTCGCGGGCTTCCTGCTGGCCCGGAGGTGATTGAATGGTCGAAGTCGAGCACTGGAACACGCTCCGCCTTCGCATCTACATAGGCGAGAACGACCGCTTTGAGGGAAAACCCCTCTACAAGGCGATAGTGGAGAAGCTCCGCGAGATGGGCATCGCCGGAGCGACCGTTTACCGCGGCATCTACGGCTTTGGTAAGAAGAGCCGCGTCCACTCAGCAGACGTAATGAGGCTTTCAACGGACCTGCCCATCGTAATCGAGGTCGTTGACAGGGGATACAAGATCGAGAAGGCCATAAACGAGGTAAAGCCCATGATAAGGGATGGTATGATAACGGTTGAGCCGACCATAGTCGTGTGGGTGGGGACGTCTGAGGAAGTGAAGAGGTTCGAGGAGGATGCTGTCAGTCATTAATATGTCCCAGTATTGCATTCTTATTGGGTGCCTCAATTTTTTGGACTGTGAACTTCAAAACTCCGAGGTGGCGGAGTGGGTTCAGTATAACATTGCAGTCCTGCCCTGACCACCACTGCCCCGGGAAGGATATCCAATAACTTAATAAATGATTAAAGTACTAACTTCTGAACAGAACCCTACGTTAAAGTCAATGGGGGTTCGGGCATGCTCTCGCTCGAATTTGAGGTTCCAGTAGAACTCCTTAATACTATCATGGACACAATACTTGAAAGTGAGGTTTCGTTGAAGTGGGTGTATTATAGTGAGGAAAGACACAGTGTGGTGGTGCGACTATCCGTTCCGAGGGAGGAGTTATGTGAGTACCTCCTCAGGTTAACCGTCGCCCTCCCAACCTCCCTGGAAGTAAGCGTGGTTGAGGCAAAAGAGGGACACACGTACATCCACGAGGCGTTTCTGATTAACGTTGAAGTGATGTCCAGAACGTATCCTGTGGTGATACTCTTTGAGTATACCAGCGGCAAATTTTACCCGAGCGACATAACAATAGGAATTAAACCCAATGCCCCCCAGGAGCTCATAGACGCGGTGTCCCATCTAACAATCGGACGGGTGAGGATAGGAGACGCCAAAGTAGTCAAGAGGATCGTGACCAAAAACGCGGTTTTCATCATGCTGAGGAGGGATGTAAACAACGATACCGTTCGACGGTACTGGATGACTGCCGTTTAACCCGCTGGGCGGGACGCCTCCTTCCGGGGGAGGGGTGGTTCACTCCTGTGAATCTCGCTGAGTTTAGCGGATCCTCCAGTAATGTTTTAACCACCAAGCCCCTTAATTATTTGGAGGTGTTTCCATGCTTCACCACGTCAAACTGATCCATGCCACGAAAAGCAGAAAGCTCGTTGGCAAAAAAATCGTTCTCGCGATTCCCGGGAGCATAGCCGCCGTCGAGTGCGTCAAGCTCGCCAGGGAGCTGATACGGCACGGCGCTGAGGTTCACGCCGTCATGAGCGAGAACGCCCAAAAAATAATCCACCCCTACGCTATGGAGTTCGCCACAGGAAACCCGGTCGTGACGGAAATCACCGGCTTCATCGAGCACGTCGAGCTTGCAGGAGAGCACGAGAACAAGGCTGACCTGATCCTCGTCTGCCCAGCAACGGCCAACACGATAGGAAAAATCGCCTGCGGAATCGATGACACACCCGTCACAACCGTTGTGACAACGGCCTTCGCCCACACACCGATAATGATTGCCCCCGCGATGCACTCGACCATGTACGAACACCCGATAGTCGTTGAGAACATCGAGAAGCTCAAGAGGCTCGGCATTGAGTTCATAGGCCCGAGATTCGAGGAGGGCAAGGCGAAGGTGGCCACAACGGACGAGATAGTTTACCGCGTCATCAAAAAGCTCCATCCAAAGACACTCGAAGGAAAGCGCGTTCTCGTTACGGCTGGCGCAACGCGGGAGTACATAGACCCGATCCGCTACATAACAAACGCGAGCAGCGGGAAGATGGGCGTCGCAATAGCAGAGGAGGCGGAATTCAGGGGGGCAGAGGTGACTCTGATTAGGACAAAGGGGAGCGTTCCCAGCTTCGTGGAGAACCAGATCGAGGTTGAGATCGTTGAGGAGATGCTTGAGGCGATAGAGGACGAGCTAAATACCAAGGACTACGACATCGTTATCCTCGCCGCCGCGGTCAGCGACTTCCGCGTTAAGGAAAGGACCAGCGCCAAGATAAAGAGTGGGAGGGAGCTAACGCTCGAGCTCGAACCGACGCCGAAGATAATAGACCGCGTTAAGGAGCTTCAGCCGGGAACTTTCCTCGTCGGCTTCAAGGCAGAGACCGGCCTTAGTGAGGAGGAGCTTATCGAAGCAGCAAGAAGACAGATCGAGAGGGCCGGAAGCGACCTCGTCGTGGCCAACACTCTCAAAGCCTTCGGAAGCGAGGAGAACGAGGTCATCCTCGTGGGCAGGGGCTCGGTTAAAAAGCTCCCGCGGATGGGCAAACGCGAGCTGGCCGAGAAGCTATGGGATGAAATAATCTCGATTCTTGAGTGAAAAAGGAAAGCCTTTTTTACTTTAATACCCAATTTTCTCTAAAACTATTCGAGGTGATAGCATGGTGGCTCTGGATGAGCCCCTGCCCTACATAGGGGTGACGCCGTTCCAGCTGGTGTCGGCGCTGATAATCCTGATACTGGGTTACATTGTGGCGAAGATTCTGGTCTCGCTCTTCAAGAAGAGCATGAGGAAAACGAAGCTCTCGCCGCTCGTCATTGAGTTTCTGGGGAGGTTCTTGGCGATACTACTCTACATCATAGTCATCATAGTGGCGCTCGGTGCCGTCGGCATCTCCGTATCCCCGCTAATACTCGGCATCTCGGCGGTCATAGGCTTGATACTGGGCTTTGGTCTGCAAGACACGCTCACCAACCTCGCCGCGGGCGTGTGGATAGCCGCCCTTAGGCCGATAGACCTCGGAGAGGTCGTCGAGGTCTCCGGCCAAGTTGGAAAGGTCAGCGGCATTGGCTTGATGTCAACGGAGCTGATGACCCCGGACAACAGGCTGATAACCATATCCAACAAGCTCATCTGGGGAAGCATAATAGTGAACTACACCAGAATGCCGACGAGGAGGGTCGATGTGGACATCGGCGTTGCCTACGGCACGGACCTTGACCTGGCCATAAAGCTCGCAATGGATCTCATGAGGAATCATCCCAAGGTTCTCGACGATCCCGAGCCGAGCGTAGTAATAGCGGCCCTTGCGGATTCCTCCATCAATCTACAGCTCAGGGCATGGGCCAAGACGGAGGACTACTGGGACGTAAAGGGAGACCTCACCAAGGGCATCTACGAGCTCTACACGAAGGAGGGCATCGAAATTCCGTTCCCGCAGCTCGACGTCCACATGAAGAACGAATGATTTTCGAAATCGCCGGAGATTTTTGATTTTTTGTAAACTCCGGCCCTCTTTAACCTTTCGTTTTAAACCAAAAGGTTCATATTCTTCCCGGCGCTATGTTCTCCGGTGATTCTCATGAAGAAAATAGGAATAATAGGCGGAACCAGCCCGGAGGCGACGTGTTATTACTACAAGAAATACCTGGAGATAAGCAGGGAAAAGTTCGAGCCCTACGTCTTTCCCGAGCTCATAATCTACTCGATAAACTTCAAGGAGTTCATTCACAACCCGAACGGCTGGGAGGGGAGGAAGGAGATACTCATCAACGCGGCCAAAGCCCTTGAGAGGGTGGGGGCGGAGATAATATCGCTCTCGGCCAACACACCTCACATAGTCTTTCCCGACGTTCAGGCGGCCGTGAACGTCCCAATGGTGAGCATAATCGACGCCCTCATAGAGGAGATGAAGAGGAGGGGCGTTAAGAGGGTTCTCCTCCTCGGCACTAAGACAACCATGACTGCCGACTTCTACAAGAACGCCCTTCGCGAGGCCGGTTTCGAGGTCACCACGCCGAGCGAGGGGGAGATGGACGAGCTGAACAGAATCATCACTGAAGAACTGATGTTCGAGAACTTCGCCAGCAGGGACTGGGTGATTGAACTAATAAACCGCTACATAGAGCGGGAAAACATTGAAGGTGTCATTCTCGGCTGCACCGAGCTTCCGCTGATAGTGAAGTCCGGCGATGTGCCGGCAGAGGTCTTCGACACCGTTGAGATTCACATGAGGAAGCTCATCGAAGTGGCGAGCGAGTGATTTTTAAGCCATTTTCTTCCCCTTTTCTCAGGTGAGAACATGGAGATCCGCGAGTTTCAGGAGATGATTAAGGAAATTTACTTCCACAAGGACTCGAAGAGGGGAGTGGAGAGAACATTCCTCTGGTTTGTGGAGGAGATTGGGGAGCTGAGCGAGGCGATAAGGAAGAACGACCGGAAGGCCATGGAGGAAGAGTTTGCCGATGTTTTAGCGTGGCTCGCGAGCCTGGCAAACCTGCTCGACATTGACCTCGAGGAAGCGGCCAGGAAGAAGTACCCCGGGGTCTGCCCCTACTGCGGGAAGAACCCGTGTGAGTGCGAGGAGAAGTTTTGAGGGCCTCACAGTTCGTTCCCTCTTCGATTCTTCCCGGGGAATTCCGTCCTTTAATGTCTTCTCAGCAAGCCTATCCAGCTCCTTGGCTTCTTCCTCACTTATCTCCTTCCTCTTGAGTTCCTTTGCCTTTAGCTTAGGAAGTTCAGGCTCTATCTCCTGACCCCCTCCTCGCCCTAAAGGGGGAGGTTTGCAAAAGAAAAATCACATCAGCGTTATGCTCTCGCTCATGGACGACCCATATTTAAACGTCAGAGTTCTGTAAATCCTTTGCATTGCTTTATAAAAGCCAGAATCCCCAGTCCCAAAAATAATGCCGACGCGAGAAGGATTCCCCTCATTATCCCGACATAATCAAAGAGCCAGCCAATGATAACATTGAGAACCCCGTTGGCAACCGCGGCCATGAGGGAATAGAGGGAACCAATGGTAGCCCTCTTCTCATCAGGAATTGCACTCTGAAACCTTCCCTGCCACTCCTTAAACGCCTGTGAGAATATAAAGGTTCCGAGAACCAGCGTGGCAAAGCCCAGCCAGCCGTTCAGCCCGGCGAGAAACGACAGCAGAGGAATGACGATTCCCGCATAGGAGTAGATTCGTTTTCTTGTGCTATCACCCGCGTCAAAATACCACGAGGCACTGCTGATGGCCATGTAAAGTGCCATAACCCATGAAACCGCCAGAACCGACGCCAGAAACCCGTAGAAGTAGAGCTGCATGAAGGCGGTAAAAAGGGTCAGGGGTAGACCCATGATGTTCGCGTAGATAAAAAGCCACCGGACATCTCGGGAGTTCCAGACGAACCTCAGGCTCTCAAGCAGGTGATGACCGTACGAAAGGCCACTTCTCGCAGTATCCTTTGGGATAGTGGCGAGTACCAGGAGCGAGGCCAGTATAAAGGGCGCACTCAGGATTATGGGCAGCCTCATGCCGTATACGTCCGCTATAACACCCCCCGCAAGGGTCCCGGCAAAACCCCCGACTGTCTCAAATGCCCTTAATCTACCGTAAGCCTTTGGATACTCATCTGTCCTTCCGTCCTCTTTCAGCAGCTCATAGAGCCAGCCAGTCTCGGCGCCTGTGGCAAGGGCCGTTGAAAGCGCGCTTATAATGGTAGCGAGAAGAAGGTCAGCGAAAGAATCTGCCGAGTAGAGCAGGAAAAGAAACAGAAGGGAGAGAGTCCTCGCCATCAGGACGCTCGTCTTCTTTGAAACCTTGTCCGCCACAACTCCGGTTGGAACTTCGAGAAAAGCCACGAGAAAAAGCATGATTCCCATCAGCAGGCCAATCTGTCCTTTGGACAGACCCAAACTCTGGAGGTAGACCTGGTAAAAGCCAGTATAAAGGGCCAGGTAAAAGAACCCGGCGAGGTAGAAGCGCTTAACGTAATCCATCACAACCCTCCCTTGTTTTAGCTCCACAAGGCATTGGAAGCCCTGCGATTAAAGTCTTTTTTCGACCACCATCTTAACGGAAAGACTTTTATACTTCCGGACGCACTATTCTATGCAGTAAACTGAGGTGATGTGCATGCATGAACTCGTAGAGTTCGCGGTTGAGAAGGCCCTCGAACTCGGCGCTTCCTACGCGGAGGCGAGGTTCGAGGAGAAGAACGGCACTTCTCTGGCAATGAAGAACGGCAACCCCGAAGGGCTGGAGTTTCTGGCTGAGCGGGGAATGGGTATCAGGGTTCTCGTGGATGGAGGAATGGGCTTCGCAAGCACCAATGTCCTTACGAAGGAGAGTGTGAGTGAAGCCGTCAAGAAGGCCGTCAAGCTGGCCAAAGCGGCCTCCAAGGTGAGAAATGAGCCGATTCGTTTTTCCGAGGAGGACTTCCACGAGGTCTACTATGAGGTCAAGATGCGCAAGGACTTCAGGGACGTTTCCCCGGAGGAGAAGATGGAGCTCCTTAGGAAGGTCGAGGAGGAGGTAACGGCAACAGGAGTAAACGTGCCCATGCGCTACCTCGGCTATTCTGATCAGGTGTGGCACAAGATAATAGCCAACAGCGATGGTGCATTCATCGAGAGCGTCATTCCAAGGGTCTCGGTGATGTACAACCTCGTTGTCTTCGAGAACGGCCAGATGGAGCAGGCTCCCTTCGTCCAGAGGGCATTCTCTGGGGGATTGGAGCTCATCGAGAGGGACGAGCCGTGGAACTGGGCGGTGAAGGACGTTCAGGCCCTCAAGAAGCTGATTTATGAAGGTCAGAAGGCACCCGAAGGTAAGGTTGACCTGGTCATAAGCCCAGAGGTGGCCGGCATAGCCGTCCACGAGAGTGTGGGGCATCCCTACGAGTCGGACAGGATTTTTGGCAGGGAAGCTGCTCAGGCTGGAGAGAGCTTCGTCAAGCCGGACATGCTCGGCGAGAGGATTGGAAGCGAGATCGTTACAGTCATAGAGGACCCGACTCTGCCGAACAGCTGGGGCTTCTACCTCTACGACGACGAGGGCGTGAAGGCACGGCCGCGCTACCTTATTAAGGACGGAATAATCACGGAGTTCCTCACCAACAGGGAATATGCCTACAAGCTCGGTCAGCGTTCCAACGCCTCGGCGAGGGCGATAAACTACAACCGCGAGCCGATAGTAAGGATGGCCAACACATACTTGGCTCCAGGGGATTACTCATTCGAGGAGCTGATTGAGGACATCAAGCTCGGCGTTTACATGGTCTCGTTCAACGAGTGGAACATCGACGACAGGCGTTACCAGCAGAGGTACATCGGCAGGGAGGCCTACCTCATCGAAAACGGCGAGATCAAGCACCCGGTCAAGAGGCCGATCCTTGAGATAACCACCAGGGCCCTGTGGAGCAGCGTCGATGCCGTTGGAAAGGATGTCGAGATGTTCCCGGAACTTGCGGAAAGGGTGAACCGGGACAGGGTGTCCCCGTCTGGATGGGTGGAGCGCATGCGAGGCTCAGGGATATACCGCTGAGATACTGAGGTGGTGGAGATGTTCGACGTTAATGAGTTCATCCTTAAAAAGGCCAAAGAGCTGGGCTTCGGTGACGTCGTGGTTCTGGGTTATGAGACCAACCGCAGACAGGTTCGCTTCGCCAACAACGAGATAACGGTAGCGAAGAACTGGCACGAGAGAAAGGTGGAGCTGTTCGTTGAGCTTGAGAAGCGCGTTGCTGGAACGAGCATCACCGAGCTGAGCGAGGATAACATAGAGAGAACCTTGAAAACGCTCCTGAGCAACATGAAGGGCATGGCCCCCAAGGAGGACTACTACGGCATTGCCGAGGGGCCCTTCGAGTACAGAGATATTCCGGAGACCTTCGATAGGGCCATAGTCGAGCTGGACGAGCCGAACGAGTACGTTGAGAGGGCAATCAATGCGGCCCTTGAGGAAGGCGCCAAACGCGTCGCCGGTGTTCTCTACACCGACCACACCAGGCTTTACCTGACCACGAGCAACGGAGTTGAAGCCTTCGACGAGGGAACGGGGATAGAGATAAGCGTTAGGGCATTCATCGGAGACCTTGAGAGCGGTCACGGAACGAACTCGGTTCGCGTTCTCAAGAAGTTCGATCCCGAGAGCGCCGGAAGGAATGCCGGTGAGATTGCAAAGCTCGCCCAGAACCCGGAGCAGGGACCGGAGGGGAGGTTTGACGTCATCTTCGACCCCCTCGCCTTCGCCAACCTGTTGAGCTACATGAGCTTCATGACCTCGGCTTACGCCGCGGAGGCTGGCTTTTCCTTCCTGGTGAACAAGCTCGGCCAGAGGGTGGCGAGCGAAATAGTCACCATTAAAGACGTCGGAAACATGCCCAACGGCTACGGAAGCAGGAAGTTCGATGACGAAGGAGTGCCTACGAGGGAAACGACCATCATCGAGGGAGGAACCTTCAAGACATTCCTGCTCAACACGAGCATGGCGAAGAAGTACGGAACGGAAACTACCGCCAATGCGGGCCTTATAATGCCCCATACATGGAACATCGTCCTTGAGCCGGGCGACTACACCAGAGAGGAGCTGTTCAGCGAGGTTAAGAGGGGAATCTACATCACCAACGTCTGGTACACTCGCTTCCAGAACTACGTCGCCGGCGACTTCTCCACGATACCGCGCGACGGAATATTCCTCGTCGAGAACGGCGAGCTGAAGCCGATAAGGAACATCCGCGTGAGCGACAACTTCCAGAGGATCCTTGAAGGAATCAAGGCCCTCGGCAAGGAGAGCTACCACATCCACTGGTGGGAAGTTGACACGCCGGTCTCAACGCCCTACGTCCTCGTGGAGGACGTCGGCATAACGAGGGCGACGAAGTGATTTCTCCACTTTTCTTTTCACAACCTACATTTTAGTTCGTATCCCCTTTTGGGGTCCCAGTTTCATTCTGTCGGAATGATAGATCAGGGTTCTTCCGCCAGATGCCTCAGCTCCAGTGGCTCCCTCAGGGGGTCGACGCTGGCCAGCTTGAAAGCCGCGCCGATGCCGAAAAGGATTACAGCGAAGAGCAGTCTCGCTTCGCTCAGGCTGAGCCTATCCATAGCAAACCCGTAGACCGTGGTAGAAAACCGCCATGACCATCGCGGAGAACATCATGTCGAGGGACAGAACCGTCGCCCTTTTTTCAGTCGGTATCCTGTGCTGGAACTCGACGGAGACGTTGAAGCCAAAGGCCGTGTTAACGATAGTCGCGAGAACCCCGAGCAGGACAACAAAAAGCGGGTTCTGGAAGAGCACCGAGAGGGCTGTGAAAACTGGAATCGCGAGGGGCGCGGCTTCGTAGGCCCTCACGCCCACTTCTTCCCCAGTCTAATCCCGATGAGCCGGGGGAGGGTTTTAATCAGGACCTCAACGATGCCGAGCAGTCCGAGGGTGTTCATGAGGGTCGTCCCAAGGTCTCTCGCGAGTATTTCACCGAGGTAGGGCTCAAAGAACTTGTGGAACTGGTTGATTGACATGCTCACAGCGATTGATACGAGAATCAGCGGAAGAAGGTCATTTCTGAGGAGCTCCCTGGTGGAATGGAGAACGTGAATGTGGTAAGAAACCTCGGGCCTCTTGAACTCGTACTCGGGTATTGATAGCACCGTCACTAAGGCACCGAGTTCCATCAGTAGCGTCATGACGAGGGGCAGGGTAAAGGCGTAGAACTGGGCCAAGAAAGCGCCGATGGGAATCGAAAACGCGGAAGAAAGCAGCGTCAGGGTTTTAACGTCCTTCATGACCTCACGGTACCGCTCCTCCATGCCTGGATGCTTGAGGTTGTCGAAGAGTCATGCCTGAAGGCTTCCGCTCACGAAAGTGGCCCCGAGGGAAGAGACGACGGCGTAAGCTATGAGCATGGGGAAGTTCCTGAGAAAGATGAGGATGACCGTGCCAAGGGAGAAAAGCCCCATTCCAATCAGCACGCTGGTCTTTCTGCTCACCTTGTCGGCCACCACACCGGCCGGAACCTCAAAGAGAAAGAAGCCCAGCGCCGAGATTGCGCTCACGAGACCGATCTGGCCGTAGGTGATGCCCTTCGAGAGGTAGTAGATGACCGTGAGGTTCCCGATGAAGCCCGTGTTCATGAGGACGAAGAGAAGCCTGTACCTCCTGAGCAGGTTCATCTCACCACTCGGGATAGGAGGTTGGCCCTCCGAAGAATTTAAGGTTTTTGAGTGACGCAACGACCATAATCTCCTGCATTAAAGAACCGTGAGTCACATTATTCTCCGAAGCTTCCGGATAATTCCCCAAACCTGTGTAACAAGACGGAACAACCGAGAAAACGCTTAAAAACTTCTTCATGCAAATGAAATCGGGTGGTTGGGAAGATGGAGGCCATCGAAAACTCCCGGTTGAATAAGTTCCACTACACGCTTTTGGCTATCCTCGGAACGGTATGGGCGTTCATAGCCGTGAACACCATCTCGGCCGGATTCGTCATAGCCCTGCTCAAGAACGACCCGGCCTTTCAGGGAAGCCTGACGAAGCTCGGCTCCCTCGGCTCGGCCGCGCTCTTCGGAATGCTCTTCGGGGCCTGGCTCTTCGGCTACCTCGCGGACAGGATTGGACGCAAGAAGACGCTCACCCTCGCGGTTGTCACTTTCTCCATCGGCTCAATAGTGAGTTCCTTTGCGGGAAACCTCGACGCCCTCATAGCCCTGCGCTTTATCGTCGGCCTCGGGTTGGGCGGTTCCCTCCCGGTTGCGAGTTCGTACTTCGCCGAGTTCATGCCCCGCTCGATAAGGGGAGCGATGATTTCAATCCTTGAGAGCTTCTGGGCGATAGGAACGATAATCATCGGCGTCGTGGCCCTGCTGGTTAAAGCCGACTGGAGGAGCATACTGCTCTTCGGCGGCGCGATAATTCTGATCCTGCCGCTCCTCCTCACCCTCCCCGAATCGCCGCGCTTCCTTCTGACCAAAGGGCGCGTTAAGGAGGCCGAAGAGACCATCAGAAAGGTGCTCGGCGTGAGCGTCAAGCTTGAGGCCCCGAAAGGGGAAAGGAAAGCCTCGGTCGGAGACCTCTGGAGGAAGTACGGAAGAACAACCCTCATGCTCACGATAGCCTGGTTCAGCATAGCATTCGCCTACTACGGCTTCTTCATCTGGCTTCCAAAGTTTCTGGCCTCGACCCTTGGGATCACCGTCTTCAAGAGCTTCCAGTACTTCATCATCACGGCGATAGCTCAGCTGCCCGGATACTGGAGCGCCGCTTACCTCCTTGAGAGGATTGGGAGGAAGAAAACCCTTTCCTACTACCTCCTGCTTTCTGGAATAGCCGGGATTGGCTTCTACTTCGCGGCAAACTCAGGAAACGAAACTGCAATAATCGCGAGCGCGGTAGCCTTCAGCTTCTTCAACCTCGGTGCCTGGGGTGCGATATACGCCTACACTCCGGAGCTTTATCCAACGGCCGTCAGGGGCACCGGAACCGGCTGGGCGGGGGCGATGGCAAGGATAGGCGGGGGAATCGCGCCGATCCTGGCCGGCAGGATAATGGAGCTGAGCGGAAGCGCCCTGGCTGTCCTCGTGATTGCTGTGGTGGCGATAATCGGCGCGCTGGACGTCTTGGCGTTGGGAGAAGAGACTATGGGAAGAAGCCTTACCTGAGCTTCTCCTTTTTCTACCCAAACAGCCCCAGGGCCGGAAGCAACGTTATCACCATGCTCAAAAGTCCGCCGAGGATTAACGCCGGAACCGTCTGCTTTCTCCCTATGGCGAGGAGGTAGGCCGCTAAAGCTCCAGTCCAGACGCCAGTTCCGGGGAGCGGAATTGCAACAAAAATCGTCAGCCCTATGAAGCCCCATTTCTCCACGTAGGGGTGGGCCTTCTTCCTGACCCGTTCGACGTAGTAGAGGTAGAGGTGGGCTATCTTCCTGAGGAAGGTTCCCTCAAGCCAGAGCATCAGTCTGTCTATGTAAGGAAGAGCTGCCGGAAGAACTAGCGAGAGGAGCAGAACGCCGAGGGAAGCGGCTAAAAGCGTTTCCCAGAGGGGATAACCCCTGCCTATGCCGTAGACTATTGCATAGCGCCCCTCAAAAGTCGGAATCAGTGAGAGAAGAAAGACCTCAAGGAAACCGTTCATTCAAACTTCCCTCCGAGGAGTGATTTGAGCAGGAGGTAGAGCCAGGGGGCAAAGAGCAGGCTGAATAGCACGTCGCCCAACCAGTGAACGTGGAGGAAGAGCCTCGTGAGGGCTATTCCAACGGCGTACACCCAGAAGGCTGGAGCGTACTTCCTCCACCTGTCCGAGCCGTAGGCCGCTATCACCGCTGCCCTGAAGGCGTGGCCCGAGGGGAAGGCGTAGGTTCCGTAGTCTGGCCTCGGCCTCGGCTCAGCGAAGATGAGCTTGAGAGCGCCGACGGCGGCGAGACCGAAGGCCACCGCAAGGAGAAAGGCCGCGGTACCGGCCGAAATTCCGCCCCTTTCACGCCTCTCGACGAGAAAGGCGAAGATTGCAAACAGAACAAGGAATACGTCGCCTCCAAGCATCGTGAGGAAGTTCATAACGGGAGTGTCAACGAGGGGGAGATTTGAGTTAACCCATTCGTTTATTCCGTAGAGTAAACCGGCCGCCTGGAGAACCAGAATGACAAGGACTCCAACCGTGAGCGCGGTAAATTTGGCGTCGAACTTAACCCTCTTCATAGCGTTTAAAGAAAGATGAAGCCGTAAAAAAGCTTTTCTCTCACGGACTCAGATTACCCCCGCCGCGTAGAGTGCGTGGTAGGTCTTCAGGAGGGCCTGCTGGACCCTCTTCGGCCCGAAGGTCCTGACGGCCCTTCCAAGGCCCTCGTTGTAGATACGGCGCATTATGAAGTTCGTCTCCCGATTGAGATTCAGCTTCTCCTGGTTCTCGAGGTAAAGGCGCGCTATCTCCACCGGCTCGCGGTAGTTCAGGCCCCTGAGCCACTTGAGGGGAATTCCGTCCTCGAAGCGCTTGAGAACCTCGAAGCCTATTATCGTGACCTCGTCGTCGCCGTACAGCTCGCCGTAGATTTTGTTCAGCTCCCTGAGGAGCTCCCTGACGTCGGAGAAGCCGTCGAGTTTGGCGTCTTCGTTGGTGAGCTCCCTGACCTTCTTCTTCTCAACGCGGATTATCCGGACCTTCGCTATGGCGGTGTCGCTTGGGGTTATCACGAGGTAGACCTCGCTCCCCTGCTTCGCCTCGTAGTCGCCGTAGCGTATCGTGGTGACCTTGTCGCCCCTGAGGATCCTCGACTTGTAGGCGGAGTCAATCAGCATGAACTTCCTTATCTGAACGCTCTTCCCCCTCCTCAAGGTTCAGCCCCCTGACTATATCCAGAATCTCATCCAGAGAGTTCACGGTTGAATCCGCGTATTCAAGGTATTCGAGCTCCCTGTCGGCATATTTACCGTATCTGAACCACACCGTTTTCATACCCACCTGCTTCGCCCCGTAGATATCGGAGTACAGTCTGTCTCCGACCATCACAGCCTCCCGGGGCTCCACTTTCATCTTCCTCAGGGCCTTCTCGAATATCTTCCGGTGAGGCTTCTTGACGCCGAGGTAGTCCGATATGAAAACCTCATCAAAGTACGCATCGAGCTCAAGCCGGAGGATTTTTTCCCACTGCTTTATCGGGTCACCGTCGGTTATTATCCCGAGCCGGTAGCCGGCCCTCTGGAGATCGAGGAGAACCCTCCTCACGCCCTTAACGGTCCTGAGATACGCAAACTTGGTGTTGTGGTACGCTATGACGCCAGCGGCTACCCATTTCGGATTGCTGGGCAGGTCGAGACGCCGGAGCAGGTAATCGAAGTGCCTGCTGAAGTTGCTCCCGTACTCGGATATCAGCTCAAGGAGCTCCTGATAAGCGGTATCAAAGTCAACCGGCAGACCGTGACGCACCATGTTCTCTATCGCGTTTCGGCGCGCCATCTCGGCCAGCCTGCTCGTGTCCACGAGCGTGTCGTCCAGGTCAAAGAACACGACCTTTATCATCCCTTCACCCACCGCACTCTACTCGTTCGGGATATTTAACCTTTCGGGCGGGTGGTTCACCCCTTCCCAATGTCGAGGAAGGGCCCCTTCCGCTTCTTTGCCTCCTCGCGCGCCCAGCGCGCTGCTTTGAAGTACTCGTCCTCGGCCATCAGCTCGTTGAGAAGGTCTTCAAGCCTCCATGTGAGGGAGGTCTCGGTTGTCGTTGCGAAGATGACCCTGCCGATGTCGAGCGACTTAACGGTTCCTATGATGCCCTTCAGGGTCTCGTCCTCAACGTCGTGCATTATCACGAACTTCCTGAGGTGCCAGTAGCTCGAGCCGCTCAGCCCCTCCGCCTTATCAACCACCTCACTCACAACCCAGTCCCCGCAGTACTCCGGAACCTCAAAAACAGGGACCGGGAGAGCTTTCCGCAGTTTCTCCACCTCGTCCGGCATGAACCCAACAACCAGAATCCTGCCGCCCATCATATCAGCCCCTTGATTCTCGTCATGAGCTTCTCCATGGCCTCGCCGGCGGGACAGCGCAGGAAAACGTCGGCTATGGGCGTTATTCCGCTCTCCTCGGTGTTTATCTCGATAATCCGCCCGCCGGTTTCCTTCACTATCTGGGGGATGTATGCGGCGGGATAGACGACGCCGCTGGTGCCTATGACCAGAACAACGTCCGCCCTCTCGGCGAGCCTGAAGGCCTCGTTGAGGGCGCTCCTTGGGAGGGGTTCCCCGAACCACACGACGTCCGGCCGCAGGAGGGAGCCGCAGTCCGGGCATTGTGGGAGGTTACTCTGGGCTAGAAACTCCTCCAACCTTCCGCTCTCCTTGAGGTACTCACCGTAACCGCAGGAGGTGCACTTGACCTGGAAGATGTTGCCGTGAAGCTCGATGAGGTTCCCCGTTCCCGCCTCCCGGTGGAGGTCGTCAACGTTCTGGGTTATGACGGCCTTCAGAATGCCCATACTCTCAAGCTCGGCGAGGGCATAGTGGGCCCTGTTGGGCTTGGCCTTTCGTATCAGGTCCATGCGCCACCTGTAAAACTCCCAGACGAGGTATGGGTCCTTCCGAAAAGCCTCCGGGGTTGCGAGCTCCTCCGGTCTGTGCTTCTTCCACAGGCCGTTGAATCCTCTGAAGGTAGGAACACCGCTCTCAGCGCTTATTCCAGCACCAGTAAAAGCAATCGCAAACCTCGAACGGGCCAGGAGTTTTGCAGCCTCCTCTATCATGTTCCAACCTAGCTCGGATATCCTTAAAAATTCTCCCCACCGTTTAGGGCCCTCCAGCCCCCGCCCGAATAATCTTTGAAGCAGGATTCAAGTTTCCGTGCGAGGGTTTAAATTGTATTCATGAACACATCCGCGGGAACAGGGAGGTGAGAGTATGCCCATAACAGATGGAACCCCAAGGAAAAAGGTCACCACATCACACGGAAGGTACTACGCCGAGAGGCAGGCACTGGCGAGACGGAAGAAGCTAAGAAGGAAGGCCGCGCTGATACAGCTCATGAGGAAGCGGAAGGGAGTCGCGGCGATAAGGACGAGCACGATACGGGTTGAAAAGACCCACATCTCGAAGAACGAGGCGCTGGCAATACTCGTCGGTACACAGATAGGGGCGGGTGTTCTCGGCCTACCCTACGCGGCGAGCAAGGTCGGCCTCATCCCCGCACTGGGGGTTCTCACGGGTGTTATGCTCCTGATGCTTGCAACGGCGTTCATAGTTCTCAAGTTCTCGGCCGAGATGGGCGGAGCGCAGATGAGCACCATCGCCAACAGGACCCTCGGAAAGGCCGGCGGCTGGCTGATGTACCTGAGCATCTTTATAATGAGCTTCGGGGCCATACTGGCGTACATTGCAGGAATGGGAAGCGTCTTCGCGAGCCTCTTTGGCGTCACCGACACAGTCGGGGCGGCGATATTCTGGGTCCTCGCTTCCTTCGTCGTTTACCGCGGCCTCGAGGCGAGCGGAAAGACGGAGCTGATAATGAGTTACATCATGCTGGCGCTCTTCATAGGCGTCACGCTGATGCTCGTCCCCCATGCCGAACTCAGCAACGGCCTCTACACCGACCTCTCGGGACTGCTCAGCATAACCGGTGTGGCGATCTTCGCCCTCGGCTGCCACACGATAATCCCCGACGTTTACAAGGGACTCGGGAGCTACGAGGAAACCAAGAAGGTCATCGTGCTGGCCTTCCTCATCCCGACGGTCATCTACGCGGTCTTCATGGCGGCCTTCCTGCTGGTCTTCGGAAAGGAGACCCCGGAGATAGCCACGCAGGGACTCGAGCTGCTCTACGGGCACCTCGGCAGAGTAGTCGGCAACCTCATACCGCTCCTCGCGATAACCACGAGCTACATAGGCATCGCACTGGCACAGCAGAGCAACACCGAGGAGTTCGTGAAGCTGAGGAAGCCCGTGGCGTGGGCCCTGACCGTCGTTCCTCCTGCCGCAGTGTACTTCGCAGGTGTCAGAAACTTCGCCGACGTGCTTGCGTTCGCGGGCGACACCGGCGACATGCTGGCGTTTATAGTGCTCCCAATCCTGATGTGGGTGGCGGCGAGGCTTCGCCGCTGACCCCCCAACCTTTTTAAACCGGTTCATCCCTGCCTCATTAGCGGCAGCGGGCTGTCCTTTTCTGTACACGTGAACACATGCGGTAAGATTTATATTCCCAGCGCTCAAATCCCCATCGAGGTGTTCCACATGGCTGAAGGATACAAAGCATACCGCGACAGGGTTATGGACTTCCTTGAGGACCACGAGAAGTGGAGGAAGCACACGATAAACCTCATTGCCAGTGAAAACGTGACTTCTCCGAGCGTCACCCGCGCGGTGGCGAGCGGTTTCATGCACAAGTACGCCGAGGGCTGGCCCAGGGCCCGCTACTACCAGGGCTGCAAGTACGTTGATGAGGTCGAGCTCATCGGTGTCGAGCTCTTCACCAAGCTCTTCGGAAGCGATTTCGCCGACCTGAGACCGATTTCCGGAACCAACGCTAACCAGGCGGTCTTCTTCGGCCTCACCCAGCCGGGCGACAAGGCGATAGTTCTTCACACCAGCCACGGCGGGCACATAAGCCACATGCCCTTCGGTGCCGCCGGAATGCGCGGCCTTGAGGTCCACACCTGGCCCTTCGACAACGAGGAGTTCAACATCGACGTGGACAAGGCCGAGAAGCTCATACGCGAGCTCGAGCCCAAGATAGTCGTCTTCGGTGGCTCGCTCTTCCCGTTCCCGCACCCGGTCAAGGAGCTCGCCCCGGTCGCCAAGGAAGTTGGCGCTTACGTCATGTACGATGGTGCCCACGTTCTCGGTCTCATCGCCGGAAAGCAGTTCCAGGACCCGCTCCGCGAGGGCGTTGACATAATCACCGCCTCGACCCACAAGACCTTCCCGGGACCGCAGGGCGGTGTCATCATCTACAAGAGGTTTGGAGAAACCGAGGAGATTGCCAAGCTCCAGTGGGCCATCTTCCCGGGAGTTCTCAGCAACCACCACCTCCACCACATGGCCGGAAAGACTATCACCGCGGCGGAGATGCTTGAGTACGGCCAGAAGTACGCGGAGCAGGTCGTCAAGAACGCCAAGGCCCTCGCCGAGGCCCTCGCCGAGGAGGGCTTCAAGGTCATCGGTGAGGACAAGGGCTACACCGAGAGCCACCAGGTCATCGTCGACGTCAGTGACCTCCACGAGGCCGCTGGAGGCTGGGCGGCCCCGCTCCTCGAGGAGGCTGGCATAATCCTCAACAAGAACCTCCTGCCCTGGGACCCGCTCGAGAAGGTCGAGAAGCCGAGCGGCCTGCGCATAGGCGTCCAGGAGATGACCCGCGTTGGAATGATGGAGGACGACATGAAGGAGATAGCGCACTTCATCAAGCGCGTCCTTATAGACAAGGAGGACCCGAAGAAGGTCGAGCGCGACGTCTTCTACTTCAGGATGAACTTCCAGAGGGTTTACTACTCCTTCGACCACGGGCTCCCGATGAGGGAGTGATCTCTTTTCTTCCTTTTCACTGCAATCCCGTTTGAAGCGTTGGGAACCGTTAAAAGCTCCTGTGAGTATATTCTCCCGGTGATGCTTGTGAGGAAGGTAGTCCCCGTTCTGCTGATAGTCCTTCTGATTCCGGTTGGATACTACCTTGCCTCGTCGGGAAACGCCGCCAGTGACTCCCCTAATGGGGGAGGGACCTCCGATCTCCCCCTAAAGGACGAACCGGCAGTTACAACACCCCCCGAAAACCCCATGAAGCTCGACAGAACCGTCTACTCCCCTACCGACACGATGGTCATTACAATAACTAACGAGAACAACATCAACGCCACCACGAGCTACCACTTCAAGCTCTACAGGCTGGAGAACGGAACGTGGAAGGAGGTTCCGGTGAACCTAATGTTCATAGAGATAGCTGTCATAATAGAGCCCGGAAAAAGCTGGGAGCAGAGGGTGAACCTTGCGGACCTCAACCTCACGCCGGGTCACTACCGGATAGAGAAGATGGTCTCGTTCACTGAGCCAGGGAACAAGATGGCAATGGCGACCCGTGCGTGGGCGGAGTTTGATGTGAAAGGTTGAGGTTGGATGAACCTATGAAGTGGGGCCCGCTGACGGTCGTCGTGGTTACCATCATCGTTTTTGCCATTTTCCACCTTGAAACGGCGGATGAAAACCGTCTCCAGGAAAACACAGTTGTCCCTCCGGTGGGGGCAGTATCCATGATTCTCGACAGGGAGGTTTACCATGCCGGGGAAACCGTCACCCTCACGATAATCAACAAGGGGAACGAGACGCTCCTCGTGGGCTCTTTTTACAGACTTTACCGCCTGGAGGACGATGGATGGCAGGAAATCGAGCTGGGTCTCACGTTCACGATGATCGGTTACATGATACCGCCCGGTGGCAACTGGACTCAGAGGATACCTCTGGCTATTATTGTGAAGGGAAAGAGTGCCTTTGGAACCCTCGAGCCCCTCCCTCCGGGAAGATACCGCATAGAGAAAACCGTCACCATAGACAGCGGCCAGGGTTGGAGCAGGAGTGACGAGATAATTCTCTCGGCGGAGTTCGAGGTGGTCGGATGAGGTGGAAGATTGGCGCCGGAATAGTCATTCTGATACTCATCCTCTGGGGACTGACCGGGCCGCACTTCATGATGAGCCTCGATAAGTCCACGTATTTCCCCGGAGAAGAGCCGGAACTGGCGATAAGGAACGTTGGTCTAACGCCCATCTACCGGTGGGAGAACGGGAGCTGGGTTGAAATGAAAACTCCATTTTTCTTTATAGCGAGGCTCTATGACCTGCCCTCCTTCCACTCCTGGAGGCAGGGTGTTGCTCTGAAATACCTGCCGGAAAACGAATCCCCAGGGGAGCCCCGTCCCTACCCCGACCTTCCCCCCGGGCGGTACAGGCTCGTAAAGAGAATCTGCGGCCCTCTCGTCGGCTGCCGGGTCGCGAGCGTGGAGTTTGAAGTGTCCGGTTAGCTTTGGCAAAACTTTTTATTCTCCTCCCACATACCGAACCCTCGGCTGAAGGAGGTGAAAAAATGAAGTTCTGCCCAAAGTGCGGTAACCTCATGCTCCCGGACAGGAAGAGGAAGGTATGGGTATGCCGCTCATGCGGTTATGAGGAACCCTTTGACGAGCAGAAGGACCGGGAAAAGACTCGGATAACCCAGAAGGTCGAGCACAAGCCCGACGAGGGAATCATCGTCGTCGAGCAGGACGTCACGACCCTGCCGACCACCAAGGTCACCTGCCCGAAGTGCGGCAACGATACCGCCTACTGGTGGGAGATGCAGACGAGGGCCGGCGATGAGCCGAGCACCATATTCTACAGGTGCACCAAGTGCGGCCACGTGTGGAGGGCCTACGAGTGAGGGAGCTTTCCGAGCTTGAGCGCGAAACCCTCAGGAAGCTCGCGGAGAAGGCTCTGAAGGAGCTTGAAGAGGCCTACAGGAGGATACCCGACACCGACAACGGAAAAGCTTATTTATTCCGCGGAAAAGAGAGGGTTAGGCTGATGCTCGATATACTGAAGGAGGGGTAAAGATGCCGTTCGAAATAGTTTTCGATGGTGCCAAGGATTTTGCCGATCTTATAGCCACCGCAAGCAACCTCATCGACGAGGCGGCTTTCAAGATAACCGAGGAAGGAATTGGAATGCGCGCGATGGACCCGAGCAGGGTCGTTCTCATCGACCTCAACCTTCCGGAGAGCATATTCTCCAAGTATGAGGTCGAGGAAGAGGAGACGATTGGAATCAACATGGACCACTTCAAGAAGATACTCAAGCGCGGCAAGAACAAGGACACTCTCATCCTCAGGAAGGGTGACGAGAACTTCCTCGAGGTCACCTTCGAGGGAACGGCAAAGAGAACCTTCAAGCTCCCGCTCATCGAGGTTGAGGAGCTCGAGCTCGACCTTCCGGAGCTCCCGTTCACCGCCAAGGTCATCGTCCTCGGTGAGGTTCTCAAGGAGGCCGTCAAGGACGCTTCCCTCGTCAGCGACGCCATGAAGTTCATAGCCAGCGAGAACGAGTTCATAATGCGCGCCGAGGGAGAGACCAACGAGGTCGAAATAAAGCTCACCCTTGAGGATGAGGGACTTCTCGACCTTGAGGTTGAGGAAGAAACCAAGAGCGCCTACGGAATCAGCTACCTCGCGGACATGATAAAGGGCATCGGCAAGGCCGACGAGGTCATAATCCGGTTCGGCAACGAGATGCCCCTCCAGATGGAGTACCCGATAAGGGACGAGGGCAAGCTGATATTCCTCCTCGCCCCGCGCGTCGAGGACTGATTTCTTCCCCCTTTCATCCCATTTAGTCCGGCTGGTGGTAGCGTGGACATCGTCAAGCTCAGGGAACTGCTCGAAGCGGAGCTTTCATCGCCGGAACTGACGGAGCTAGATGGAGAGTTCTACGATGAGTTCGACAGCCTAATTAAAGCCCTAAAGCTCAGCGCGGAGAGCTCCCGCGAGAGGGGCGAGGACATCGAGGAGAAGCTCTACCTGGCCCAGCTGGGAATAGCTGAGAAGCTCATGCGTGAGATAATCAAAATCAGGCTCCATAAAATCGTCGATCTGGCGGTCGAAGGAATCCCTGGCGAGCTGACGGCCGAGGAGAAGAAGATATTCACAGTTCTGAGGGCCTTCATTGAGCGTGAGGAACTTGCCGTTCCCGAGGTCACGGAAGAGAAACTTCCTGAGATGGTCCCGGAGAGCCCGGCCGAGCCCTTGAAACGAACGGCCCCGAGCGAGGCGTACATAATCAAGGTTAATCTGCCGAAGATACTCGACCCTGAGCTGAGGGAATACGGACCCTTCAGGGCGGGCGACCTCGTCGTCATCCCCAGGAGCCTCGGGAAGGTTCTCATCGAGAGGGACGCGGCCGAGAGAATAAGAATTGCCCCGTGATGCCTATGTCCTTCTCCGTCTGCATGCGCGACTGCTACGACACATGCTCGATGGTGAGCGAGCTTAGAGATGGGAAACTAAGAGTTCGCGGTAATCCGGAGCACCCCGTTACGGCCGGATTCCTCTGCCCGAAGGGGGCACTTCTCCCCAGATGGTTCCACGCGGAGGACAGACTCAAAAGGCCGCTCATAAGGACGGGCGAAAAGGGGAGTGGGAACTTCAGGGAGACGAGCTGGGAGGAAGCTATTGAACTCGTTGCCAAAAAGCTGAGGGAGACGATCGAAGAACACGGAAGCGAGAGCGTCCTTGTCTATCAATACGCCGGCGACAGGGGAGTTGTAAACTACGCCTTCCCGCTGAGGCTCTTCCACTACCTGAACACATCGATGCTCGACTACGGCATCTGCGACAGGGCGGGACAAGAAGCCCTGAGAGACGTTTACGGAACCGCGATTGGCATGGATCCGGAGGGGCTCAAAAACCATCGATTGGTGGTCTACTGGGGCATCAACGCTTTCTGGACGAACCTGCACGGATTCATGTTGGCTAAGAGGTACGGACTTGAGACCTGGACGGTCGACGTGGTGAGAACGGAGACGGCGAAGCGCTCCGACAGGTTCTTCCAGATTAGGCCGGACACGGATGTTCTCTTTGCCCTGGGGGTTGCGAAGGTTATAATCGATGAGAACCTCTACGATGAAAACTTCGTCCGAGAGAACGTTTATGGTTTTGAAGAATTCAAGAATTATGTAAAAACACTATCGCTTGATTATGTAAGTGAGGAGACTGGGGTGGGGGTTGAGGAGATAGAGACCTTCGCGAGGGAGTTCGCCGAGAAGAGGGGCGTAATCCACATCGGCTACGGCTTCCAGCGGTCTTTGGCAGGCGGGGAAGCGGTCAGAGCGATAGCGATTCTCCCAGCACTGGTGGGCCACCGCTTCGGCTTCATCTACGACATGAAGACCATCGATAAGTCCTACGCGGAGGGAGCCTTTCTGAGAACTAAGCCTGCCAAGAGAATTCCCCAGATGAAGCTGGCCGAGTACATCGAGAGGGGCGAGATAAAGTTCCTCTACATATACAACTCCAACCCCCTCGCAAGCCTGCCGAACCAGAACCGGCTGAGGAGAGCGCTGATTGAGAACGACGTTTTCGTGGTCACCCACGACATCTTCCTCACCGACACGGCTCTGTACTCGGACGTTGTCCTTCCGGCGAACGCCTTTTTCGAGCGCCTGGACATAGCAGACAGTTACTACCACCGTTATGTGGCTCTAAACGAGCCGGTCGCGAGGCTTCACGGAAAGAGCAACAGCGAGGTTACGCGGCTTCTCGCGAGGGCACTCGGCATTGATAACCCCCGCCTCTACGAAAGCGACGAAGAGGTCATAAGGAAGATTCTTGAGCTCAACGGACTGAGCTGGGAAGAGTTAAAGACCAAAGGCTTCATCAAAGTCCCGGAGAAGCCGAGGACGTGGGAGACGAGGAGCGGGAAGATCGAGTTTTACTCTCAGCGGGCGATTGAAAGGGGCTTAAGCCCGTTTCCAGAGTACAGGAAGTTCGAGGGACAGTATCCACTCCGGCTCCTCACGCCGACCCACAGGATGACGATAACGAGCCAGTATCACAACACATATGGAATGATCGACCCGAACCTCTACATAAACCCGGCCGATGCTAAGGAGAGAGACATTGAAGACGGGGACACCGTCGAGGTATTCAACGACAACGGGAGCATCAGAACGGAGGCCAGGCTTACGGAAGACGTTCCGCAGGGGGTTGTGGTGCTCTACAAGGCCTTCTGGGTTAGGCTCCTCGGCTGGAACGCCAATTTCCTGACGGCCGATGAAACCGTAGAAAAGTATGGGAACGGCTCGGCGTGTCATTCAACATGGGTCGATGTCAGGAAGGTTTGAGGCAAAATCCGGAATCGTGGAATTTATTTCTGACAATCGTGCTCTGGCCCATTTTTCACAATGACAACCACTGAAGTACATTCTTTGCACGGCTAACCGACTGGCTCTTAAATCTCGTGGATATCCGACAAGATTAATGCCGTTAGGCGAACCGAAAAGTTTATATATTCGAACCTTCATGGTTTATAGTGAAGACGACACAGAAAAAGAAGAGGTGATGAAAGATGGTCGTCATAGGAGAAAAGTTCCCGGAAGTTGAGGTCAACACCACCCACGGCAGGATAAAGCTGCCCGACTACTTCACGGAGAAGGGCAAGTGGTTCGTCCTCTTCAGCCACCCGGCCGACTTCACGCCGGTCTGTACGACGGAGTTCTACGGCATGCAGAAGCGCGTCGAGGAGTTCAGAAAGCTCGGCGTCGAGCCCATTGGATTGAGCGTTGACCAGGTGTTCAGCCACCTCAAGTGGATGGAGTGGATAAAGGAGAACCTCGGCGAGGAGATAACCTTCCCGGTCATAGCGGACGACCGCGGCGACCTCGCAGAGGCGCTCGGCATGATCCCGAGCGGCGCCACCATAACCG
>NZ_LLYW01000001.1 GCF_001484195.1 Thermococcus celericrescens | reverse complement strand
CGTCGCGCCCGTGTTGGGGGCGGTGTTGGTGGCAACGAGGAGCCTTCCGCCGACTTTCTCGATGCTCGTCACCCTGGCGCCGAATGCCCCGACTATCCTGACCATCGGCGGGGCAACGTAAACGAGGACGCTCGGCCCGACGACGGTGTTGGTGGCGGCCCACTCGATTCCGGCATCCTGGGAACCCGGCCTGTAAACCGCGTCGTGGTGCGCGTTGAATGCCGTCAGAATGCCCCCGCCGACGTTTATCGCGTTCACCCTGAATGGGGCGTAGAAGGTGTAGAAGTCGAAGAGCCTGAAGAACCTGAACTCCTCGCCCATGAGGGGATTCCCTGCCAGAACCCCTCCCCTGACGAAGGCGAAGGCCCTGTTGTACGCCGAGGCCATGGCCCCGAGCTCAGGCCTTATGTACGGCCGCCCGTCAGCGCTTCCACCGGGCTTGAACGTCTCCCATCTCCCCTCCACTAGGTCGAGGGCCCTGAATTCCCTCAGACCGCCGGTGAAGTTGTTCCCAACGCCGAAAAAGGCGGCATCGTGAACCGTGGTTCCCTTGGGGGCCGGCTCGTGAATAAGCGCCTCGGCCTTTCCGGTTCTCCTGTCGAGGGCGTAGACGCCGAGGTTGGCGTGGCCGTCCTCCCTCGCGAGGAGAAGCCTGTCGCCGTAGGGGTCGTAGAGTATATCGCTCACCTCTCCCGCCCAGTCGGTCTCGTGGTGGATGGAATCCTTCCAGAGCAACCTTATGGAGTCGTTCTCGGTGTCGTAAACGTGAACGTGGGAGTACTTGTTGTGGAAGAGTATCCTCCTGTCCTCCCTGTAAACTGCAGGTGCGTGAACCCAGCCGCCGAAGTATATGAACTCGTCAACGGTCTCGACCGCGTTGTAGGTGTCGCCACCGCTGGTCGGGGCGTCTCCGAGGAGGGTGAAGTCGTAGGTCTTTTCCTCCCCGCTCTTCACGTCTATGAAGTGCGCCTCCGCCTCAAAGGCCAGCGTGAAGTAGAGCATCCCGTTGTGATATTTCAGCCCGAATATTCCCCCGCTGCCCCATTCTGGACCGTAGCGACCCGGAAAACGATAGTTCCTCATGAGCATGGTATCACCAGTGGTGTTACGCGGCAGGGGCTTATTGGTCTTTCGCATCACCCGGGATGCTTTTATATGTGGGTACCCTAGATTGGAGCATGAGGCCCTACCGCGGACTGGCGATAATATTCGGCTTCTACGCTCTGGGTGAGTTCACAACCTATGTCCTCAACCTGACGATTCCGGGGAGCGTGCTCGGCATGCTCTTCCTCCTGGGAGCGCTGCTCACAGGTGCCATCAAACTGGAGTGGGTGGAGGGCGAGGCAGAGCTGTTCGTCAGGAACATGAGCGTCATGTTCATCCCTCCCGGCGTCGGGATAGTCACCTACCTCGGCCTGATAAAGAGCCAAGTGGTGCCGATATCCGTCGCCTTGATACTGAGCTTCCTGGTTACGCTGGTCGTCACCGCGAAGACGGTTGAACTCCTCAGGAGGGAGGAGAAATGAACCCGCTCGGAATAACCCTCACCCTGGTGGTCTTCTACCTGTTCTCGGAGCTTCACGCCAGGAAAAGGGCCTTCTATACCAACCCGGTTCTCCTCTCCATAATCACGATAGCGGTCATCCTTAAGTGGTTCGGAATCCCCTACGGGAGCTACATGGATAGCGCGGTTATACTCAAGTTCCTCCTCGGGCCGGCGGTGGTGAGTTTGGCCGTTCCGGTTTACAAGGGCAGGGAGACCATAAAGGCCTACGCGAGGGAGATAGCGCTCGGAGTAGCCGTCGGCGGAACGGTTGCAATCCTGAGCGCCTTCTACATCGCGCAGCTCCTCGGCGGTAGCGAGGAGGTCCTCCTCAGCATAGCCCCAAAGAGCGTTACCACGGCCATAGCAATCGGCATAAGCGAGAAGATAGGGGGCATTCCAGCTTTAACCGCGGTCCTCGTGATACTCACCGGGATAATGGGGAACGCGGTCGGGCCGGAGCTGCTGAGCGCGACGGGGGTACGGGACAGAATAGCACGCGGTCTGGCGATGGGCGTGGGCTCCCACGGCCTTGGAACGGCGAGGATAATACTGGACGATGAGCTCGCGGGGGCGGTGAGCGGCCTTGCGATGGCCCTGAACGGCGTCTTCACGTCACTCCTGCTTCCCCACCTTATCGAAGTCCTCAAGTAGGCACTCGCTTATCCTGAGCCTGTCCTTGGCGTCAAGGAAGAGCGTGAAGTCACGCTTCGCTATCCTGTCGCTTATCGGGGCGTGCTCCACGAGAAAGGCTATTATCTCCGCTGTGCTGTACGGCACCTTCACCCCCAGCTCGTCGGCCTTCAGGAAGAGCCTCTCCGGAACGTTGAAGATGTCCTCCCCCTTCCTCACCTCGACGCTTATCTTGGAGTTTATCTGCTCCCATATCAGGAGGGTGTTTCTGGCCTTCTCGATCTTGTCAAGTGCGCGCCTCTCAAGGATGCTTATGTTGGCCCGGCTCGTTCCGAGCATCTCGGCTATCTCGCTCTGTTTGAGGCCCCTGGCGCGGAGCCTGAGAATTTTAATCTGCTGCTCGGTTAGAAAGCTCCCCTTCCCCATTTTAAACACCAGAGTTTAACAACACGCCAAAGGTTAAAAGTTTTTCTCGATACCCCTAACTGGATACCCCGAAAAGATACCCTGGAAAACCACCCGCTCAAAATCGAGTGCGGTAGGGAGAACGCCGCAGTTCAGAACTTCCAGAACAGGAGAAGGTTTCTGGTGGTCCCGCGGCCCGGATTTGAACCGGGGACCTGCGGATCTACAGTCCGCCGCCGCTCCCAGGCTAGGCTACCGCGGGACCTCTGCCCGTTCCATAGTGCCCCGGGTAGGTTTATAAATTTTTCTCCTGATTTAGTGGGGGTGGGAGCATGAAGCTGTACGAACCGATCACGCTCGCGATGCCCATTGCGAAGAGGATCGGCGAGCTTATACTTGAGAAGGGCCGCCTTCCAGAGGGGGACGAAATCAGGGAATTCATGAGGGAGTTCGGTCTCGAGGAGAGCTGTCTCGACAGGGGGATGGCGATATACAGGACAAAGTTCCTGGTCGTCCTCGCGTTCCCGCGCCGAGAGAACGTTGTCATCGATGTTATATCATCCAGCGGAGAGCTGAGCGACGCCCTCGAGGTCATAGCGTACAGGGACAGGGAGCTGGGTGCCTTCGTCGTGGAGATACTGCCCGCCAATGACCTCGAGTACGAGGGCAACATCGGGATAGAACCGATAATCATAGACGAAAAGACCCTCGAGCCAGAGAGCAACCCCGTTCTCGGCCACTTCGAGGAGGATTCAGAGGGGCTCTTCCTCGTCATAGACCGCGAGACCTACTCGAGGTGGAGGGAAAACGGCGACCCCCACACCTGCCCGATATGCGGCGGAGAGCTCGCCTGGAAGGGGGAGAAAGCCTACTGCCGGGACTGCGGCTACGGCGTGAGGGTGGTGAAAAAATGAGCAGGACAATCAAAACCCAACTGATGAAGTACTCCAGGCTGGCCCACGAGAGGGGACTCACTGCCGCCTTTGGTGGAAACCTGAGCATCAGGAGGGGAAACCTCGTATTCATCAAGGCCACCGGGGCGGTGATGGACGACATGACGGCAGAACAGGTCGCCGTAATCGACATGAGCGGAAGGCAGGTCTCCGGGGTGAGGCCATCGTCGGAGTACAGGCTTCACCTCGCGGTTTACAGAACGAGGCCCGACGTCAGGGCCATCGCTCATCTGCACCCGCCGTATTCCATCGTCGCCTCGACGCTGGTGGAGGGCGAACTGCCGATAATAACCCCCGAGGCCGAGATATACCTCAAAAGAATCCCGATAGCCCCGTTCAGACCCGCTGGGACGGAAGAGCTGGCGGAGGTCACCTCAGGGGCCCTCCAGAACTCAGACGCAGCAATAATGGCCAAGCACGGCATAGTGACCGTGGGGAAAACCCTCAGGGAGGCGTTCTACAAGGCCGAACTCGTCGAGGAGAGCGCGAAGCTCTGGTACATGGGCAGAAAAGTGTGAGCCTGCCGTTCATTTATTCCGTCAGAAAACGCAGGGAAATGAGCGTAAAAAGAAAACGCTCACTTGACCTGCTCAAGGGCACCGAGGACCTCCCAGATGATCGTCCTCGTGTGCATCGGCATGTTCGGGTCCTCGCTTATCTCCTCGAGGATGGCTATCGCATCCGCCGCCCTGACGGCCGGCTCCTTGCTCTCGTCCAGGAGGGCCTCGATGGCCTGCTCTGCGGCGCGCCTTATGTTCCTGGGAACAACGGTGTCCTGAACGACCTGCTCCTTGAGAACCTGCACGATCTGGCCGATGAGCTCGCTCATTCTATCACCCCCTTTTCTAAAGAATTGTTACTAAAATCTCCTCGGCTTATCTTAAGCTTTCCTAACTAAAAAACTTTTCGGTTAACGTCGAAACTTCTCTAGAAAGAAAAGGGTGAAGTCAGAACTCCACGCCCCTCCTGGCGAGGACGCCCTTCTGGTAGGGATGTTTCACCTCGCGCATCTCGGTCACGTAGTCCGCCAGCTCAAAGAGTTCCTCCGGGCAGTAGCGGCCGGTAAGAACGAGTTCTGTGTTCTCGGCTTTGTTTTCGATGAGCTCCTTCACCTCCTCGACGCCCAGCATCTTGAAGCCGAGGGCGACGCATATCTCGTCGAGGATAACCAAATCCCACTCTCCGCTTGAGACGACTTCTCTGGCCCGCTGGAGGGCTTTTTTGGCGGCCTCGATATCCTCTGGCTCCGGCTTCCCGTGGACGAACTTTGGAAGGCCGAAGGATTCTATCACAGCACCGCATTCCTTTATCTTCTTCTGCTCGCCGTACACATCCGGGGCCTTCATGAACTGGAGGACTATCACCCTCCCACCGGAGCCGAGCATCCTGACCGCGAGGCCGAGGGCGGCCGTCGTCTTTCCCTTCCCGTTGCCGGTGTAGATATGAACCAGGCCGAGTTTTTCTTTCCAGGACATATTCTTCACCGGATGGATATAATCGCCAGGGTTTTTAGGGGTTTGGATGACTTTTAAACTATTAACAAAAGGAGAGAAGAGTTAAACCCCCGCCTTCCTTAGAATTTCCCTGTACTCCCTCTCCGTGACGTCTTCCAGAGTTTTCTCCTGTGATATGTTTTGCCTATCTAGGTTATCATGATAATAAAAAACACGGAAACATCGGAAATTGTTATCATGATAACAAAAAGCTTTATATATATGCTATTGGTTATCATGACAACGGGGAATCGGATGGTTAGCCTTCATGAACTCAAGGCCAACGCCAAAGAATACCTTGAGGATGCGGACCACTTGTTCAACAAAGGCCACTATAACTCGGCTTTAAACCTTTACTTCAAGGCCCTCGTGGCAATTTGCGACTACATCATCCTCAGGGATACCGGAAAACTCCCAAGAAACCACACTGAACGTTTCAGGATTCTGGAGGCCAAGTACCCAGAGATCTATGAGGTTGTGGACTTCCACTTCAACAACTACCGCAGAGCATACCTCATGAGAGCCACAAAGGAATGGGTAGAGGTGCTAAAGAATGACGTCCACGGACTCTACACCAAAATCTGACACTCCTTTCTCATTTCCCTCCTTCTGGCACCTTAGGGATACAGTAAAGGACTTCCTCAAAAGCCACGAGGAAGTCTTCGATGTAGTCCTCTACGGCTCAACAGTTCTGGGAAAGGAGAAACCAAACGACATAGACCTGATGATACTCACCAAAAGAAAACTTCCCCCCCTGAAGCTCCGGGAACTGATCCTCCAGCTGAAGGGGATCCTCTCCACAGCAATCCCTCGGGAAAAACTCGACGTTAGGGCCATGAGCCCGGAGGAGCTCTTCGACCCCAACAACCTCGCGAGCCTTGGAGTATTGGTTGAGGGCTACTCCCTCCGCCACGGTAAAAACCTCGCGGAGCTGATGAACGGGAAAGCCTACACCATCTTCCGCTTTACTTTGGAGGGGCTTCCGAGGAAGGACAGGGTGCGCTTCCAGTACGCGCTGAAGGGAAGGGACATGAGAAGCGGTCTGCTGAAGGAGCTCAACGGTGAGCAGTGGGGAGCGTGGGTGGTGGCAGTGCCCATCCAGTACACGTACCGCTTTAGGGAGTTCCTCGGGCTGTGGGGGGTTAAGTACGAGGCCTTTACAGTCCTTAAAGGGGCGGACCTGTTTTATACGTTTTAGCTTATTAACACCACTCTCTCCAGCCCGTTGAGGGCTGGATGCATCAAAAACGCTAAGATGGCTCCATTAAAACAATTGAAATTAACCAAAACGGCATTCATTGAACTTCTGAGAGAACTCTTTGAGGGCGTGCCTGGCCGCTTTTTTGAAGCACCGCTTGTACCGCCGGTTGATTCCAAGGGTGTGGTTTATCACGATGAGTCCGAAGAGTGCTCGTTCGTTCAAATTACCCAATTGATATTGTAGCCCATTATCTTGCAGACATTGGGAGGGAACGGCTGAAGGAAAAACATCGGCTGGAGTAGTTACCGGATCTTTTGTATCTCAATTGCGATTTTTGTCCCAGTGTGTTTTGCGAGTTTATAAAGGGTTTCGACAGCCTGACGTCCTCCGGGGGCTCCCTCAAGGTACCATTCGCCAATCTTGTCTACATACATGGCCTTTCCAGAGCGAGATGTCCTTGAGATGTACCTTCCCACGTGAGGAAAGTCCCTGATGCCCTGATCATAAAGGAACCTTACTGCCATTGTAGTTATGCTACTCCATGCAATCCTTGCTCCTGGCCAGTTTTCAGCATGAGAAATTGAAATCTCATACCATTTTCCTCTGAAATTCACGAAGAGGCGGGAAGGAACGTATCCTTTTAGATCTTTTCCAATCAGCTGGTCAACATCAATCGCAGAGGACGGTAAATCCACTTCCCAAGCAGTAACGTACAATGTTCTGAACTTTGTGGTTCCTGTGCTTGATTTATTCGTCTCCCCTGTTGGGTGGAGAGGCTCGCTACTTACTGGAGGTTTCTGGAAAGGTATTTTTCTGTATTCTGTCGGGATTTCATTGTATTGGCTGATTTTCTCTTTTGACAGCCACTTTAATCTCTCGGCCGCCTGTGAAGGCTCTTGTGCACTCAAATCAACGGCAAGAATAACACGCTCTTCGAGGCTTTTCTCAGGCTCAAAAGATTTTATCATCACCCACTGGAGGCCATTTGTAAGAATTCCCACGGGGACCCCGCGGTCAAAACAATAACGTGCAAGTTGTCTGAGGGGATCCATGTTGATTTCATCTCCCTTCAAAATCCATGTCAATGCACTCTTCACCTCGAGGAATGCGATTGTCTTGCCATTCAGCTTAAGAGTGTAGTCTGGCCGGCCTTCGCCGGTGTTTTCCTCTGGCATAACTTCATCCGGGTTAAAGACATCCCAGCTGAGGGCCATAAGAATCGGCAGCACCAAATGTTGCTTTGTGGACTCTTCGTTTGGGATTTTATTCTGGATGGTTTTGATGTGATTAATAACATCCTTTACAGTATTCCAACGGAGCATGAGACTTCCCCCCAGATAATAAATTTTGGTTCGTTACGGGGAGTCCATGAAATCAAACAGATTTTTTCTGGGTTTCTCAAGTGTTTTCTTTTTACTTGTTTTGTGTCCCCTTGGCTTGGTGCTTATACTTGCCAGCATTGTTTTGCCTGCTGTGGCAAAGTATTCTCTGCTCTCCAAATAATCTTGAATTGTTCCCTCAGACAGGACTTTACTCTTGAGTCTGTTGAGCTCTCGGAGTGTTATGGCATTGCTTATTGAATGGCTTATCTTCTCAGCTACAGATTTTTGTCTGATATTCATCGAAAGGACCTCTTCCCTGAGTCTGTCCAAGATCGAATCGTGGAGATTTATTTTATCTGGATGCAGGTAATAATATGAATTTGTATCGAAGATGCCGGTATCTCGCTTGAACACTGCTTCTTCATACTCCTCCTTGCTTGGAAAACCTTTTTTGATCCAATATTCCTCAGTGTTGGCATCTGATTCTTTGGGTGGCCATACAATTCCCTTCCATGGGATACCTACAATATCCCCATATACGAAGGTACCGAAGATATCTGATGGCTTGAGTTTAACTTCCTTTGGATGTTCTCTCTGTGTCTTTTTGATGTTTGAGATGTAAATGATGACATTTTTGCTTTCCTCTCCGAAAAGATCATCAATAAGTCTTTTAAGAGATCTCATTCTTCCTGAGCGGCTCTTGGTGAATGTGTGGCCTTTGAAGTCCACCCAAATGTTGGTATATCCCCTTTTGGCATAATGTGAAATGATTTCCTTTGTAGTTTCTGCGGGGTAATCGATGTCAAGAGGAACAAAGATTGGCTTGGTATTCCACTCGTTCAATACTTCAACGGCTCCATCAACGTATCTTACAAAAGATTGAGCATCATAATTTACGGCGGTTGCACTGGTCTCACGGGCAAATCTTACATGTGGAACGAACAGTACGGTTGAGTATTCATGAAGATAATCCAGGAACCTCTCAAAGTACTCCATTCCAAAGACCTTCTGGGGGAACTTGGAAAATGAAATCGGAAGAGCAATATTGTAATTGGCCAGTTTTTCACTCAGCTTAAATGTGTCTCTGATATTGTCATCGTCACTTTCTTTGATTGCTTTGATTATTGAGTCATAACTTTTATTCAAGTAAATCGTCCTGTTAACCTCGAAGAGTGTCGCTTTTCGCTCTTTCAAGTCAAGAATCTTACTGCGAGCACGAGCAGATACGTCAGTACCCAAATAAAGAGTTCTTACTGGAGTTTCAAGATGAATTCCTCCGAGATCAATCTTTTTAATGACAAACCCAGGAACATCCTCCGCTGGAACGCTCTCCTCAACCTCAGTATGCAATTCAATTTTCACCACTTCGCTCCACCTCTTCAAGGAGCTGTTCAACAAGTGTTATTCCGGTTTTGCCCAGATTAAACGGCCGACCTCCCCTTTCAATCGAATCAATGACCCTGGAAAGAACGTGAAGGACTTCATCCTTCGTGAGTCGCTTATCCACCTTGTATGCGTTCACCAAAAACCTGAGGCTGTACCGGAGGAACTTCTTCAGCTCTGAAAAGTTCTGCTCGACCCACTTCCGGGCCTTTCGGTCGTCCATGATAAGAGAGTGGAGACTCCCCTCAACGTACTTGGTATAAGCAATTGCCACACTCTCGTATTCCCCTTTCTCAAAAACCTTATCCCCGATTATACTGAGCAACGCAGCATAATCATACTCGTCTGCGAATTCCACCAACTCACTCAATCCAATTCTTTCAATCTCCGCCCGATTTTTCCGCGAGATCTCATCATAAACCACCCGGCCCATGATGAAGTTATATTTCCTCAGGAGGTTTGCTAAGAACATTCCGTCGTTGATTTCATTCTCAGCTAAAAACGCAATGTAAAACGAGCTGTCCCCCACCACAGACTCCCTTCGACTCATATTATCCACCCTGCACTCTTTGCTCTATGGAGGAGGGCCGCCTTCATGTCTTCAGTTATTATGCCCTTCCTGACGAGGCGATTAACGATGCTCTCGGCATTCTCCAAGACATCGCGAGATAACTCAGATTTGATCGAATACTCCTTGTTGGTCTCGTCAGTGTAAAGCAGGAAAAGGAGTTCATCCCACGAAAGCTTAGTGTAAAGCGGAACTATAAGCTCAACTGCGGAGAGAAGGGCGAGGGCGTCTTTGTCTTCCTGGGCCTTTCTTTTCAACCCTTCAATAAGCTTTCCATAGGCCCTCTTACCCTTATCGGTAATTACGATGTATCCACCTTTGGCCTTCTCGGCCTTTGACTTGTTTCTCGGGGGGCGGTACTCCCAGCAGTCCACAACGTAAAGGGGATTTTTTATTGCATCGTCCAAGTCATCAGAGAACGGCCCTTTCAGATGGGGCACGAACTCCACAAGCCGTCTTACCTCCGGATGGAACTTCCAGAGGAAGAAGAATATCTTCTGCAGGTGGAGAACGCTAATCTCGCCACCAGCCTTCCCCAGGATAAGCAAGATTAGGTATTCAATGGTTTTGAGGTCATTCTCGTCGTGAAACTCCTGGGACATTTCCTCCACCCGCAACAACGACACATTAAGACAATCGCTCAATCTCTGATTTAAATTTTTTGAAAGTTACTGAAGCAATGCATCAGTGTCACAAGACCGTAAGCATGCTTCAGATTCCTGCCCTCTTCAAAATCTCCCCGTACTCGTCCTCCTTGACATACCTTCCCGAGACCGCGATGAACCGCTTCGGCTTGACGACCTTCGGGTACTTGCGAACGTTCTTCAGCCTGACCACCATCCACGGCCTTGGCCTTCTTCCCCTTGAGTGCCACTTCGCCCTGTCGCGCTCGTACTTTCTGAGCTCCTCTGGAGTGAGGAAAAGCTCGTCTTTGTACTTCTTGATAATATCCTCAACATTCGTGAAGTGCTCGACGCTCTCGACCTCAGCCTCACCGTGCCAGCCCTGATCCTCGTGGGAGGCGTAAAAGACCAGCTTCATGCCCGGTTTGAGCCTGAGCGTCGAGGGCTTGACGAAGACAGTCTTTCCCTCATCGAGTATCCTTCCCAAAAGCGGTTTTGGCACGGGGAAGGTTGCACCGATGACATCTTCACTCCTTGTCATCGTTTTCACCGAAGGTACTTCAGCCCTAATCCTTAAGGGATTTACTGCCCAAATGAGTCGTAACGTTAAAAAGACGCGGGAGAAGAGGAATTGGGGTTTGCCACAGTGGGACAGGGAACCCTAATAATTGCCATTGACAAAGAAGTTTCAGCCGTCGCAATAATTAGTGTGCCGTACCAATACCTCGATAAAGTCACGGACGAGTTCTCTGAAATCAAACACATAAAAGAGATGGAGGGCAACAGGGACAAATACCTGAAGGAGTACTTCAAACCCATTCTGGAAAAAGTTCTGGACAAGTATCCCATTGAGATCAGGTATTACCTCAAGGTCGACCATTACTTCTGGGAGGACCTTGAATATCTCTCCAAGTGGGGACTCGAACTCATCGTGGACGACGGCCTGTGGACAGCCGTGAAGGACAGGTTCGGGGGTACTCAAGTATCACTTGTTAAAGAGGGAGAGATAAGAAAGCGCATTCGAGAGCTCAAGAAAAGACTCAGGGAAGCAAAGCGGAGGAAAGACACATTGGAAGAAGATGAAATCATGAGAGAGCTAAAAATCGAAAGAAGGAGACGCATCTTAATAACGATCGCCGACAATTACCTCCACTTGAAAAAGCGTGGTATTGGCCCCATACGCAGACAGAAGAACAGAAAACATTAAAAACACCAGAAACCGCCTGCTCCGCCGTCCCTTCACACCCCATTCCGGGGTCGTGAACGGGGAACAGGCGAGAGAGTTTGTTTTGTTAATGTTGTTAATATTACCAATGTTATCTCTGCCACTTTCCTTAATAAGCATTTCGCCTGATGAATTTTATGCTGGACTTCGGGCGTTACACCATGTATCGCCCGTCATCAAAAGGTATTTATTGCGGGCCGTGTTAAACATCAAGGGTGTGACCAACATGGAGAGGAGATTTATCGAAAGTCCCAGGTTCCCAATCTGGGAGGTTAATTTGAAGAGTTCAAAAGAAAAAGGCCCCGCGAGGCCCCCGTACTGGGAAATGGTCTTTTACTGGACGAGGAAGCCCCTCATCGGAGCGAGGGCCGTCATAGCTGGAGCACTTCTTCCCGAAGATATTGACGAAAACCGCTTCAAAACCATGATTGGATTGAATGAAAACACTCCCCATCGCGTTAATCCAAAGATTCCGCCCGAATGGGAGAAGTACTTCAGGGGCAAAAAGCTCCTCGACCCCTTCGCGGGCTTTGGTTCAATACCCCTCGAAGGCCTCCGCCTTGGGCTGGACGTTACGGCGGTTGAACTCCTGCCCACTACCTACGTTTTCCTCAAGGCCGTCCTCGATTACCCGAAAAAGTTCGGAAAGCCCCTCGTGAAGGACGTTGAGAGGTGGGGCAATTGGATAACCGAGCAGCTCAAGAACGACCCTGAAATCAGGGAGCTTTACGATGAGGACGTGGCTGTGTACATCGGCACGTGGGAGGTCAAGTGTCCCCACTGTGGAAGATGGACCCCAGCAATCGGCAACTACTGGCTGGCAAGGGTTAAGGACGGCAAGGGCTACAAGCGGCTCGCCTACATGAAGCCCGAGAGGAACGGCGATGAGGTTGAGATAAGGGTGGTTGACCTCAACGAGATACTCGGCGATGTTTCGAAGGCGAAGGTTGACACAAAAGCAGGGGAGATTACCTTCGAGGGCGAGGCCTACGTGCGGAAGGTCGAGGAGGCAATAAGGGCCGGAAGGCTGAAGGAGGACGACGTGAGGATAAGCGGGAACAGGGTGGTCTTCAGGGTTCCAGAGGCAAATATCAGCAATCAACAGAAACAATTGAGGTGCTTGCTTTGTGGCAATGCCATAAAGTACGCCGACGAGAATGGCAGGCACTACACCGAACGGAAGAAGGGAATGCCAAATGAGTTTTACGTGAAGTTCGCGCTGAGGAAGTACCACGAGGGCGACGAGCGCTTTACAAGGCAGAGGCTGCTCGTGAAGGTGAAGGTCAAGGGCAGGGACTTAATCTTCGAGCCCGCAACAAAGGAAGACAATGAAAAGCTCTGGAAGGCGAAGGAGAAGGTCAGGGAGATGCTTGAAAGGAGAGACCCGGACGTGCCGACTGAGAAAATGCAACCTTACGGAGGAGCAACTCTTGGAGATATTTACAAGGTGTTCATCAGCTGGAACAACCTCTTCAATCCCCGCCAGCTCCTCACGTTGATTAAGATTGTAAGACTCATCCGCGAGGCCGGCAAGAAGGTCGAGGAGGAGAAGCTCAAGGAAGGCTGGGACGAGGAGAGGGCCTTCGAGTACGCCGAGGCCGTGGCGACGTATTTGAGCATTGGGTTAGGTAGGTATGCCGATTACACTAACGTATGTACTCTCGTTGACGCGGGAAATCCTTGGGGAATAAAGCTCTCTCATACTTTAAGCAACAGGGGAATATCAATGCAATTTACCTGGGGTGATAATAGTCCAATTTCGAGAGTTACAAGAATCAGTGGCATAATTCAAGATACTTACACATTAACAAAAGCCATAACAAACGTTGTAAGAGCCCTTGACTATCTCACCTCCGCCCTCGCTCCCTCAACCCAGAAGACCCTCACGGACTTTACGGGAAACTCCATCAAAGTTCTCCAGGGCGACGCGACCTCTCTCAACCTCGGCGAGAAGTTCGACGTCATCGTAACAGACCCGCCGTACGCCGATGATGTCGCCTACACAGAGCTGAGCGACTTTTACTACGTCTGGCTCAAGAGGGCATTGAGCGACTCCGACGAGAGAAAGCTGATTCCGAGGTTCCACAGGACGGCCTTCTTCAAGAAAATCGGCCCCAAGTGGGTTGAAATCAAAGCCCAGTGGCAGGAGTTTGCGAAGAAAGAGATTTCAATGTATCCCGCCCGTTTTGGAAACAAATCAGGAAAAGAAGCAAAAGAAATCGCACAGCAACACTTTGAAAACCTCTTCAGCCAGGCCTTCGTGGCCATGATGGAGCACCTCAAAGACGACGGCCTACTCGTCACCTACTACGCCCACACTGATCCCGAAAGCTGGGCGAACCTCATCGAGGCAGGCTGGAGGAGAGCAAAGCTCCAGATAACGAGGGCGATACCGGTTAACACCGAGTCCGCGACAAGCATAGTTAGCAGGGGCAAGCTCAGCCTCGATACCTCAATTGTCGCGGTCTGGAGAAAAACCGGCGGAGAGAGGAAACAGGTTCAAATCTCCGTCCTGAGGGGCGAGATGGAGTGGAAGGCTAAGGACTCCGCCAGGGAGTTCATCAAGTACGGTTACGCCGGCCTCGACCTGCTCTACGGCGTCATGGCCGCTGTGCTCGAAGAAGTAACGAAGTACGGTGAGGTGCTCTCGCCCAAGGGTCCGATCCCGACGAAGGAACTCCTCAACGATTACGTTTACCCTGCAACGATAAGGGGCATCATCGAGGCCATCGCAGAAATCGAGGAGGGGCAAACAGTAACATCGAACGAGGCGGTCTTTTACACCGCTTACAAGGTGCTCTTCGGCAACAAGAGCCTCAAGCCCAACGACATAATCCTCCTCAACCTCGCGACCTTCACCGACTCCAACGGCCTCATCAAGGAGGGAGTGCTGAAGCAGAAAGGCTCGGCCAGCAAGAAGGAGTTCACACTTTACAGCGTTGACCTCCTCGGGAAGAAGGCCCTCGATGCCAAGGAATTCCAGAAGTTCCTTTACGAGAAGGGCATCAACCCGCTTGAGCCTGAACCCAGGAACGCGATTGACGTCCTCCAGCTCCTCGAGTACTATGCATTGCTCGGAAAATCCCGCCTTGAGGAGGTTATCGAAAAGCTCAGGAGGAAGTGGAGCGCAGAGGTCGAGGAGGCCCTCGCGATTGCGAGGCTCGTGAGCGAGTATTACACCGCCGTTTACGGCCAGCTCCTGGCCCCGTTGGGAGGTAAGATAAAGGCCGATGAAAGGACTATTGAGAAGGAACTCGAAAAGGACGGCCACTTTGAGGTTCTCCTCATGAGGAGGCTCGTCAGGAGCATTGGGGGTGAGGGACTATGAGGCTCGGTTCCTTTGAAATCTGGGACGACGTTATGGATGAGACCTTCGACAAGCAGGTTGCCCCGGAGCTTGGGGACGTTGTGAGCGGCAACGCCCCCGAGATATACACCGATTCGAGGGAGTTCTTCAGGAGGACTTACTTCACGGACTCGATGCTCGAGATCATCGGCAGGCTCGTCGAGACCCTCGAAGGCGGCGAGAGGCACAACATCTTCCTCATTTACTCCCTCTTCGGCGGCGGTAAGACCCACACGCTCCTCACCCTTTATCACGCCTTCAGAGAGCCGGACGCCATGCTTGACCCGGAGATTCTGGCCGGCCACGACCCTGAGAAGAGGGAGAAGATCAAGGATCTCGCGGAGAGGATAAAGGCCCTCGGCGGTGTTAAAATCGTCCCTGTTTACGGCAAGGGCAGGCTTGGCCAGCCGAGCAAGCCCCTTGAGGTTGGGCCGTATAAGGTAAGAACCGTCTGGGGTTACATCGCCCACGCCCTCGGGAGGTATTACATCGTCGAGAGGGACGACCAGAACGCCACAGTCCCGGAGATTGACACCCTGAGGGAGATTTTCAGGGGAGAGAGGGTTATCCTCCTCGTTGAGGAGATCGTGGATTACTTCGACAACCTTTACAACTCTGGAAGCGAGGACGACAGGCGTTATGCCAAAAACGTGGACAACTTCTTTGACAGGCTTTCCACGGCCCTGCTCGGCTCCGGAAGCGCGATGGTCATGACGCTCCCAATGGAGAAGAAGGAGGGCATGTTCGAGGTCGAGAAGGAGTACAACAGGGAAGTTGTGATGGCCATAAGGGACGCCGTTAACAGGGTCGGTGGCTCCGAGCTTTACTCCCCGCTGAGGACTTCTGGAGCGGGCAACGAGCTTGTCGAGGTGCTCAAAAAGAGGATCTTTAAAGGGATTGACGACGAGGAGAGGGTCAAGACCCTGACCAGAATGCGCTCGGAGCTTAGCAACACCGACGTCTTCGGCCATGCGCATAACCTTGAGGACGAGCTCAGGAGGAGTTACCCGTTCCACCCGGAGTACGTGGACGTCCTCAGAACGATAATCGAGAGGACCGGCCTTCAGAGAACGAGGGACATGCTCAGAATCACGAGGATCGTTGTTAGGGAATTGGTCAGGAGATACGCCGAGACGGGCTTTGCCCCCTCGATGATAATGCCCCACCACATTGACCTCAAACACGAGAAGCTGAGGGGCATGCTGTTCGGCAAGAGCGAAGCTTTCATGGATTACGCCACCATCGTTGACACCGACATTAAGAGGGAGAAGTTCAAGGACTTCACCAAGCCGGGACTCGCGGAGATAATTCTCAAGTACGTCTTCTTAAGGACGTATCCCTTTGACTCGCCTGTTCCCCTGCCGGGTTTCCCAACGGCCGACTCAATCGCGAGGGGTGTTTACGAGCCGAACGAGTTTGACGCCAACGGGTGGCTCCCAACGGACATTAGAGACACCTTTGAGGAGATAACCGCGAGCGTCCGCTTTGTATACCTCAACAAGAAGGACAAAGTCCTCTGGTTCTGGCGCGTCGCCAACGTGGCCCAGATGGTGGACAGCAAGGCCAGGGAGCTCCTTGAAACAAGGCTCGGCGAGGTGTGGAACGAACTCGTCAAGTACGTGAACAGGATGGTCAAGGAGAGAAAGAGCCTCACCTCAACGAGGGGGAAGGGGGCAAAGATTGAGGACCACGTGACGTTCTTTAGGGAGCAGTACATCATCGTGGCGAAGGACCCGCAGGAATTCCACGACACTCCTGATTACAAGCTCCAGGTGCTCGTGAGGGACGACGTTGATGAGAGAACTTTGAGGAAGCTGATTTACGCCTATGGAACAGGTACGAGGACGTACAGGAACACGGTCGTCGTCTGTTACCCAGTTGAGGGGAGCTTTAAACCCCTCCTTGAGACGACGGCTAGGATAATGGCGTGCGATGAGGTCATCAGGGACATCGAGGTCAAATACGGCCAGTTCGGTGAGGAAGTCGTCAAGATACAGATGAACATGGTGAAGGACATTAGGGGCAAGGCCCTCGAAGACCTTGAGACCCAGATTGTGAACTCCTTCAGGCAGGTGGCTTATCCAGAGGAAGACGAGGTTCGCGTCACCAAGGCCCCGTCCAGCTCAAAGTCGGTCGTTGAGAACGTTTACTCGGCCCTGCTCAGCAAGGGCAAAATCGTGGACGAGTTCGACTTTGACTGGCTCGTGGAGACTCTCAAGGATATCGGTGTGGAAGTTCTGAGGCCCGAAGGGTACCGGGTCTCGGAGCTCATCGCCATAATAAGAACGAACACACGCCTGCCGATGATTGAGGACGGCCACATTAGCGAGGCCATAAAGAACGCCGTTCTCGACTTGAGGATTGGCCTTGAGCGCGAGGGGGAAGTGTTCTTCAAGAAGGTTCACAAGGAGGTTCCAAGCTCCGAGGAGGAGGGTAACCCGCCCAGTGCCGTTAAGCATAGGGACCTAATCCTGCCGAGGGGGACTGCCCTCCACAGGCAGGTCTGCAATCTGCTGAAGAAGGAGAAGGATTTAATCGTGCCCAAGGGAGACAAGGACTTCAGAGTGAAGACGTGGTACGAGGTTTATTCACCATCATCGGAGATTGGAATTCCGTTGAAGAGCCTCGTGACTGGAGGGGAGGACTGCAGGGTAAAGAACGAGTACCTCGACATGGTTCTCTGGGGCCACATTGTTGAGATGAGAGAAGAGACCCCGATAACCGAGGGTGAATTCGAGCTTGAAATTGAAGTGCCCCAAGTGAAGGAGAAGCCTGGGAAGCCGGTGCAGATTGAGGTAAGGGTTGTGCCCCTCGGAAGAGACTCTTTCACGGTGGAGCTGTCGGTGGATCATGGGGAGCTCGACTCTTACGAGGTTAGGCTTGAAGACGGAAAACCGGTTGGGGTTACATGGACAATAATCATGCCAGAGACGAGGACAATCGCAACGATTGAAGGGCGGAGCCCCAAGAGAACGCGTTACAGGGACGTGAGTTTAATCCCTGACCTCGGCACGGAAATCGTTGAAACGGATACCCTTAAAGGAGAGCACAAGGGCATGTTCCTGACTTCAATCCTCGACATTGAGGACGTTGAGACGCTTGGCCTCATCCCCGAGAACGTTAAGGGCATCGTAAGCGGGAGCCTGAGGATTGACAAGCCGCTGTGGGAGGGCCGCTTTGAGGGTGTGGATAGGGAAGTGCTGGCATATCTCGTGAGGGAGATGGAGGAGCTCCTCGAGGGCAGGGCCAATCTTGACGTGGACCTCAGTCTCCCGGAAGAAGTGGTAATTGATGACCTCCTCTTCGAAAAGCTCAGGCCTCTCAATGGAAAGGTTCGGTTCAGGCTCAGGAAGGAGGAATGCTGATGGAGGGCAGCGTCGAGTACCAGGTGAACCTAAAGTACATCAAGAAGGCATTCCTCCCAGTAACGCGGGAGCAGAAGCTCGCCGAATTCGTACCGGTGTTCAACGTTATGGGTGCGGGGGAGCAGAAAAAAGTCCCGGGAAAAGTCGAGGCGAGGGCGAGGGTGTACCTCCCCGAATTTCTCAATTTTGCCAAGAAACTGGGGTTTAAGGTCGAGGCGAACGAGAGTCTCCTCAAGTGGCTGAACCTGCCACCGTCAAAGAGGGAACGGCTGGAGTACAGCGGAAACAAGCGGATAATCCTGAGAACCAGCGATGATTATGCTTACCTTCGCCTGATGGTTTATGGCGTCGTCATGGCGGTTCTTAAGACGCCTGCGGAGTGGGGCCAGCTTGAGGAATACGTGCTCTCAATGGAACCGATACAGCTTCGCTTCTGGGCTTCGAGATTCAAAAACACTTATTGGAAGTACAAGAATCGGAGGAAGCTTGATTATCTCGCAAGACGCTTCCTGGAGGTGGAGTGGATTTGAGCGAGGGCATTAAGGGGGCCATTCTGGGGGACGTTCTCCTCCACAGCCCTGCACTATTTTACACAGCTCTAACCGCTCCGGCAAGAAGGCCAATAACCCCGTTCAGGCATCAGTTCCAGCCCCTTTATCATGCCATGATTTCCCAGCCGGTGAGGATACTCATCGCCGACGAAATTGGACTGGGGAAGACCGTCCAGGCGCTGGCCATTGCGAGGTATCTTCAGCTGAGGGGCGAGGCTAAGAGAATCCTTGTCCTCGTGCCAAAGATTCTCCGTGAGCAGTGGAAGCAGGAGATAAGAAGGGTTGGGAGCTTTCCAACCGTAATCGAGAACGGCCGTGAGGTCGAGAGCAAGCTGAGGAACACGTACGGATACACGGTCGTCTCAATTGATCTCGCCAAGAGGTCTCCCCATCGCGAGAGGTTCCTCGATATTAAGTGGGATTTGATAATCGTTGATGAGGTTCACAACGTTACCCTCGGTACCCAGAGGTATGAGTTTCTTAAGGCCCTTGTTGAGAAGGGCGGAGGGGATCTCAACCTGATTTTCCTTTCCGCGACTCCCCACCGGGGCAATTCCAAGGATTATCTCGCAAGGATTGCCCTCCTTGACCCGACCCTTACCGACCAGTATCAGAAACTTGACAAGCCCGGTTTTTACAGCAAAACTCGGGATACGCTCGTCATGAGAAGGACCAAAAAGGTCGTCAACGAACTTGAGGGCAGGGAGGTCTTCAAGAAGTGTTATTTTGGGGCAGTTGTCGTTGAGATAAGCGACGCTGAAAGGGCCTTTTTCGATAAGCTCGACAAAGCACTCTTCGAGATGATAAAAGGTGCCGGGGAGAACTCTCCGGAGGCCCTTCTCGCGGTTCTTGTCAAGAAGAGGGCTTCATCGAGTTATGAGGCGGCGGTAAAGACAATCAGTAAGATTGCTGAGAGTACAAACTCTGAAGGGAGCGGGAAGGCAGAAAAGGTTAGCAAATACATTAAAAGTCTCTTTGGCCTCGGTTATGATGAGATTGAGCTGGAGGACTTCAACGAGCTTGACGATGCTGTTGAGAAGATAATCGAGGAGTATTCCCCCCTGCTCGACAGGAAACAGGTGGAGTCATTCAGGGGACTTCTTGAATTAGCAAAGCAAATCAAAGAGAGGGACAGTAAGCTCCAAATGGTGGCGGAGATTGCCGCGTACCATATAAAGCAAGGGGAGAAGGTGATAATCTTCACGGAGTTCAAGGACACGCTGGAGTACATAAAACGAAAGCTTCCCAAGATTCTGGTCGACGAGCACGGCGTTAGGTTGGAAGGCCGTGAGATTTCCCTCCTTTACGGGGGAATGTCGAGCAGGGAAGTGGAAGAACAGATGGCCTGGTTTGAGAGGTACGGAAAGCTTTTGATCTCAACCGACGTTGCCTCCGAGGGTTTGAACCTTCAGATTGCCAGTGTTGTCATAAATTACGAGGCTCCCTGGAGTCCGATAAAGCTCGAACAGAGGGTCGGGAGGATATGGAGGCTCAGTCAGCCAAGGGAGACAACCGCTTACACCCTGTTCCTGGCGGCAGAGACAGACCTCTACGTTCTGGAGAACCTTTACCAAAAGATTATGAACATAACTGAAGCCATTGGGAGTGGTCCGCGCCTTGGCAAACCTGTTTTCGGAAAACAAATGTTCTCTGGGGATTTCGAGGCACTGTGGAAGGAAGAAGCCTCCGAAGAGGGTGCCAAGGGAGAACAGCCTTCAGAGTACGACCTTGTGATTGCGTCAATAAGGAGGGAACTTACAGGTTACGCGGGGGCCATAATACATACCCTGAAGAGTCTCCGACAGAACATCGAAAAGATGATTCCCTCTGACACAGCAAAGCAGGTTCAGGAGGAGCTTGAGCATATACTCACTCCGAGAGACTTTGACATGGAGGCGGTCTTCGAAGTGCTGAGGGCTTATCTCACTGAGGTTCTCGGGAAGAGGAACATTCCCGAAATTTCCCCGATTCTTCATGGTGTCGTTAAGGAAGGCCCCTCAAGCCTAAGGCCAATGAAGATTGGTGTTAAGGGCAGGGATGGCGTTGAATACCTCTATTTTGTAAGGTTAGTTGACGAGAAAAATAACCGGGAGTTCCATCGTTATCCTGTCCTCGTAATGAGGAACGGTGGGAAGCTTGAGTTCCTTTATGGCGTTGACCTGTTGAAGCACCTTATTGAGATACTCTCGCAGGAGTTCGTTGTTATTGGCCGGCCCGAACCCACCATGGAGGAGCATTTAATATCTTCCCAGCTCAGGACGCTCGCAAGGGACGGGTTTTACAGGCCCAGGACAAAGTACAGAAATTACGAGCGGGCATTTTCAAGGGGTAAGCTGAAGAAGGGGCGCCTCTTCAAGAACACGAAAATTGAGACAAATGAAGTATTGAGGATCGAGGGCATCAGCGAGGAGAGGTTCAACATACTAAAGTATGTTCCCAGCGGGATTCTCGACGTTTATGGGCTCTCGGAGAAAGACGTGGAACCGCCCACCGATGAATACAAGCGCATAACCGAGAGGAACTTCGTGCCCCTGGAGGATATCCTGAAGAGCGAACGGAAGGCGATGGAGATCGTCATGGAGCTTGAGAAGAAAAGGTTGGAAAAGAAGTATGGCCCCGGTGGAGGCTGGGAAGTCAAAGACGTCTCATTGAAGGAACATTATGACATCAAGGTCGTTGAGCCGAATGGAGAGAGGTACATTGAGGTTAAGGGCCATAAGCCACTTCTGCTTACTGCAGAGGTCACGCCCGCGGAGTATGAATTCGCGACGGACTCCAAAAACGTTGATAAGTACTGGATTTATATCGTCGCAAACCTCGGAAAGAAAAAGCCGGTCATATTGAAGGTTTTCAGGCCTTTTGAGAGGGATGCCAGGGTTTATGCGGTCCTCGAAGACGGGAAGGAAGTCGAGATTACCGGAAAGGTCAGCATCAACATTAAGAACAAGATTCGAAAGGTGCTCTCGGTGGGGTAATTTACTGCATTTCCTTTTATCTCCCCTGATTCTTATCCTAAAATTCCGAACGATTTTATAAAAACGTCTGAATTTTCGAGACATTCGAGGGCACTTGACAATACCCCCCGAAGTACTTTGGGGCGTATCACGCTTCGAGAACTGGTGGTACCCTTTTTTGGCCAGGTATCTGGGCTGGTTTTTGGTATTACAACCTGATCGTTTTTGTTGTTGGGATCCACAAAAGATATGTGTATCAAAGACAACAGTAAGAGCGGTGGTTTGAAATGAAGTACTGGCTCTGCATCACCAATCGCGACAACTGGGAGGTTGTCAAAAAGAAGAACGTCTGGGGAGTCGCGAAGAGGCACAAAAACACCATTGCCAAGGTCAAGCCCCGGGATAAGCTCGTCTTTTACGTCAAGCAGGAGCGGAAGGACAAAGAAGTTCTCGAACCAAAGATTGTGGGCATCTTTGAAGTCGTGAGCGAACATTACACTGACTCGAGCAGAATCTTCAAGAGTCCTTCCCACCTTAACGAGACTTACCCGCTCAGGGTGAAGATTAAGCCAATAAAGCTCGGAGAAGTTGGCTTCAAGCCGCTCATTCCAAAGCTGAAGTTCATCACGAACAAGAAGAAGTGGAGCGGCCACTTGATGGGCAAGGCGATGAGGGAAATTCCGGAAGAGGACTACAAACTCATCGAAAGCCTGCTTTGATTTATTTTTGATTTTGTAGTTGTTGCCTTCCGTTTCAGAAGTTGAATGTACAGGAAGCTTTTTCAAAAGTTTGAATGTCCTCGGATAGTTTGCCTAGTGATGATTAGGATTTTCCTTCAAGGTGGCAAAAATAATGCGGGTTTCCTTCTCTTTTAACGCCCTTCGGGCGTTATACTACGAGTAAACCCATTGAAAGCAGACATTTGACTAGAATCCAATAAAAACCGGGCTGAGTACGAAAAGACATTCACTTAAAAGCAAGCCAGTTAAAAACGGTCAACAACATTCCGCCAGCGCTTTGCGGAGCAAAGGGCTGTTATGGGGCCAGGGCCGGGATTTGAACCCGGGCTAGGGGATCCACAGCCTCAGAATGCTTTATTCGGGCAACAGGCGTTCCAAAAGCCACAAAACCAAAAAACAAAGAATTCCCTTCCTGCAACAATACAAGGAAATTCCAACGAGTCTGACAGATACATCATCACAAAAAAGCACGTGGACCTTTTGTTACTGGAATTAAAAGCAAACAACGTCGCTCAGCACCATCTGAACTTTGTAACAAGAACGATACAAAGATTCCTTGACAATACAACAAATCACGGCGAATACTGGTCTTTCACCGTCGAAGACTTAATTTCGCACCTTCAGAAGATTCAAAAACAATATTCGCCATCATTCTACCGAAAAAATGTGACGTACCTCAAAAAGCTCTTCAGGATTGCAGGCATTCCTCTCGAGAACCATCTCAAGACTCCCCGATACATCGGCGTTGACATGACAGTCATTACATTAAGAGACGTTCAAAATTTGACGAAAACAATCCAGAAACTTCAGCTGGCGAGAGATCCAGAGCTCTCAGACTTGATCGCCAACAAAATGATTCTCGGACTTTTGATAATGGCAACAGGCGGTTTAAGAGTGTACGAACTTACGAGCTTGCCCCTCTCCTACATTGACATTACCAAGCGCACAATAAGTGTTCCACCGGAAGTCGCCAAGACCGGCCAACCGCGGATGACCTTCATCACTCCCGAAGTTCAAGCACTCCTGAGAAAATACGTTAAAAAATACGAGCCAAACCCCAATGAGCCGGTCATATCTTACTTCAGCCTTGAAAAGCCATTTATCCGAAAACAGGAGCTTGCAAATCAGCCAATCCGGCCGAAACACATGAGAAAGTTCTTCTCACAGGAGTGGGACAGACGAAACGGCAACGCAACGGTCAAAAAACTCCTCATGGGCCACTCCATACGAGGAGACATAAATGCTCTTCACTACTCCCACCACACGCCAGAGAGCCTTCAAAGGGTTTATGACAAGGTCTTTGGGAAATTAAAATTCAATGTGAAGCTTTTGTAGGCCCTCTTTGACTTTTTCTTTATCAATGTTGAAACCGTAGTGAACAACCCCTCACAAGTGGTGGATCATCACTTTGGTAAAGCGCCAGATAACTGAAAAGCCTGGATTACTGCAAATCTCCGTTTTGTTCATTTTTGAGAAAATATAAAACAAGAGAGTATCCTCAATAACTCATCCAGTAATCCTGGGGTATGTTCTCTTCAGAGCGGAGTATATTAATTCCATTCTTTCTCTCAGGAATTCTTCATAATTCTCCAGTTTCCAGAGGTCTGGATCCAGGGGGATGAAGTGTTTCTCCAGGGTGCTCTCGCTCAGACCGATTTTTGATATGTATCCTCTGTCTTCTCCGGAGTATCTCTGTGCGTCTTCATTGTGAAGAGGTAGATCACCAATTTCAGAGTTCATGTGTTTGTCAATGAGGGTTATATTGCCCAGATTGTTTATTGCAATCTCCTTGTCTGTTGGATCATCAATCACCAGATTCTGGTTAAGGAATTCCTTCGGGAATATATGGTGGCGGGCAAGGTCCTTGTAAGGAACTCTTGTAATTGGGTGGCCGGCCCAATCATCGGCGCCATTCTGAGCCATGAGGAGATAAAGAATGAACAGATACTGCCTTCCGCTTCTCTTCAACACATTCACATTGCGGCCCCTCATAAAGTGGTCTTTCTTAATTTTTGTCGGGTATTTCCTCTGTTCAACATTCCTTAAGAGTTCGTGATATGGAAATAGCCACTACTTTCAGTGATTACCCTCAAGTCTGCTTCAAGTTTTGAGTCGGGACTGGTGGAGTAGTATCCGATGAAGTTTAACAGAATGAACCAGTGTTTTATCTTGTCAATCTCCTCAGGGGACAGATTGTTAAACTCGGTGATGTTTTCAGTGTAAAAGTACTTTGCGAGTGGGACCAGTGTTTGTTGGGATGGAAGGAGCTGGGCACTTGGTAGTGGCAGTTCTCTCTGTATAAATCTGACTGCAAGTTTAAACGCATTAACCGACTTGTCCAGTGTTGGTTTTATTTGATCGGCTGGATACTTGGCGAGTGTGTCAAGACTTGAGGCAAATCTTTCAACATGAGAGATTTGGGACTGACCAAAACCAAAGTTTGAGAGAACCAGTCTGATAAGTGGCTGAATTTGAATCTCAAAGCCAGTATCTCTTATTTCCTTGTAGCTCGTGTATATGGTATCCCGTATCAGCCCACCCATTTTTCCAGCAAGAAGGGAAAGCATGAGCTCGACGTTTCCAATGCGTACTCCTTCCTTATTTATTCGTATGAAGGCCTGAGCCATTTCCATTACAGTTTCTGGGTCTTCTCTGGTCGTACTCATGATGTAGACTGGAATCTTGTATTCAAGAATCCGCTTGATAATTGGTTCCGCTTTTTTGATGTAGTCTTCACTGTATCTGGCAATAAGCTTATTGTAGATCTGCAAGGAGCTCATTCCAGGCTCTGCAAAGACTTTGAGTAAAAGAGAAATATCAATCCCACGTTTGTCGCTTTTGTACAATCTGTAACCGCCATGGGGGGTTGGATAAAGTGAAATTGGTTCGAGAGATATCTCTTCTCCGTTTCTCTGAATCTTCCACTCATTAAAAAGTAGTAACAATGACGTTAACCTCTGCTGTCCATCAATAACGTAGTAGTAATCACCACCATTGTCTCCATCCGTATCAATAAGTGGAATGGAGAAAGGATCACCTTTAATGAACTCTTTATCTGATGGCTTCCATAATATTATTGCACCAATCGGGTATCCTCGGATTATTGAATCAATAAGGGACTTTACATCGTCTTCGTCCCAGACATAATCCCTCTGGAAAGATGGGAGATAATAATTGTCTCTCTCAGTTATGTTCTCAATAAATTGCTGGATTGGCCACACTTCTGGCTTGAGAAAGATCTTCATGGGGAACCACCTTGAATATTTTCGCAACCAATGTTTAAATTTGTTTCCCAAATATAACGAAATTAATCAAACCCTGTTTGACCATCACATAAAAAGCAGCAAAAAATAAAAAGAGTCACCGGAAGTCATTTCCTCCTTTTGCGACGTTTCTTTCCACGCTTCCTTGGAAGATACCTGGCGACCATTGCCCGTTGCTTCTTCGTGAGGAAGCTCGTCTTCCCAAGAACCTTCTGATACTCCTCGATGACCTTCTCTGGACGAATCCCTCTGGCATAATGAAGATCGTGAACCACTGTGGGGGAGTGACCAACGATCTTCTTGAGGATAAGCTCATTGCCGTTCTTTTCGTACCAGTGCTGGATGAAGAACTTTCTCAGCAACTTTGGCGTGAGAGTTCCCGGGCTGTAGCGGAGCTGGACTCTGAGACGCGGATGCTTCTTAATCATCGCATCCCAAAACGTTGGATTCTCTGCTTTCCTTGTAGGTACTGCAAAGAGGTAGCCGTCGTTTGCTTTAATTAAGTGCCCAAACTTCCTGGCGTACATCTTAAGGCAGGCTGCTGTTTCAGGGTGGAGTGGAATCACCTCAAAGCCTTCAGTCTCCTTCAGCTGTCGTCCGACCTTGGTAACGCTGTGTGGGAGCTTCATTATGTTGGCCTCGAAATCGAACCATTCAATGTGAGCCCGTGCGATTTCCTCCTTTCTGCGCCCCGTTGTTGCCAGCAGTAGCAAAAATGCAAGGGCCTTGCAGTACTGTTCTTCCCCAATCTCTTCATCTTCATATGCGGCTTCGAGCGCATTGAAGAGGCTGTCAACGTCTTCTTTTGTGACGGTTTTGGGGTTCATTGCGATGTGAGTCTTCCATTTTCGTCGTAGTTCATCTTCCAGCATTTTGAGTCTGCCAATGATTTCCCGGTCGTCAACTCCCAGCTCTCTTAAGAATCTTCTGACCGTTGAGATTCTGTCCATTTTGGCCTTGTATCCGAGGTTCTGGCCATACCTCCCCTTGAGTGAGTCCAGGTGCTCCAAGTAATCCTCGATAATTCTGGCACTGACCACGTACGTTGGCTCTGGGTTCTCCACGTACAGTGGCTCTGAGTCCCCACCGGTAGTGGGTAGTATTCGAAGGAATTCCTGTATCCATTTGATCTGCTTCTGTTTGTGCTTTTTGCTGACGTCCTTGGACTTCAGTTCGGAGATGTACATCTCGACTTCGCTGATTGGAATCCCGTAGGTGCCTCCGCGTGTCCTCCTGACAATTTTGATCTGATCAAGATTTGCATTCAAACTGCTTACCGCCTCTCTCATACTGATCCACCCAAAATACCAAGTTGGAAAACGTTAATTAAATATAACTCCCCCAGACCACCAAAAAATGTAAAAAGAAAAAGAGCTTGGAATCAGTAGATTATTGGGATTTCCAGCCCCGTCGATATGTGTTTGGTGAGTTCCGCCCTTACTGCTGCTTTTTCCCAACTTGTGAGGTGGAGCGTTATCAATACCTCCTTACGAGGCTCTGGGTAGAGGCGGAGTATATTCCTTGAAGAACCCCCTGCGGACAAGCTGGTGATCTTCCAGACATTAAGTTTGATTGTATCCCTGAGCCTTTCAGGGGCAGCCAGTATGTTCAGGGTCTCAATGCTTCCCGGAATTGTGGGGGTGCTCAGGCCTGTGACCATTGCTGAGACAGCTCCCGGTGGAAAGTTGAGAGATGTAGCCCCTTCAAAGAACAACTTCTTTTCGAGAGCTTCTGGCGGCAAGAGGTCATCTGGGTAGTCCATCCTCGGGGACATTGGTACTGCTCTGAATTCGGGGAAGGGCCATATTGCCAGGGAACCAATTTGGTTGATGAATCTTGCACTCATTGGCACCACCGAATCTCCCTGAGCCGAAATAAAGTCAATTAAATGTAACGGTTCAGTATGGGTTGCGCCACTCAAAACAGAGCCTTGGTCAACAGAATCACAAAAGCTCTGAGAGAAAACCTCAGTTCAAATAATATTAATCCTTCCAATCACATAATCAAATCTCTTCTCCATTGGGACATTGCGAAGTTTAGGGGCGTCCTCGGGAGAATGAGTGTTAAAAGCGTGCTCTCTCGCCTCGTCCTCCCTCTCGAAAGTCTCCAGACAAAGCTTGCAGTAATACCTTGCAGAATCCGGGACTTTGAAAATCAGGGCGTCAATCGTGAGGTCCTCAGAAAACCCCAGCCCGAGCATTTTGTCTGATATGTCACCCAACCTCTTGCGAACTTCCCTCGTGAGAATGTCATAATCCTTACTTGCCAGCCCAGTTTCAATATGCAAAAACATTCAACCACCCGTCTGTCCTTCTTTAAATCCGGGAAAAAGAAAGGAAAACGCGGCCTTACATTGCAGTGGGCGGTTTGAATCCAATCTCGTGGAGGATTTCAATGACTTTCTTAAACGGTTCGGCCATGACCTCCTCGTCCCAGTATTCTTCGGGAACTCCGAGGACGGCACGGACTTTGCCGTCATCCTCGTAGAGGAGCAGGTGGCAGGGGGCAACGACGCCGATGGTTTTGTTCCTCTGGTAGAGGTCGTAGAATACCTTTGCGTTGCAGAGGCCGAGAGTCTTGTACTTTGGCATTTCAATACCGAGCTTGTTTCTGACGACTTCAGTGAAGTTCTGCTCCCAGACGACTCCAAACCCGGCCTTTGGCATGGCTTCCTTGACCTTTGCCTCAGCCTCCTCAAAGTTGCCCTCGAACACGAACTTCTCCTCAATCATTTCACGGCACCTCTGGCTTCAACTGTTCTGTATTCGAAGGGAAGAGGCACAAAAAGTACCAATTGTGAACTTTATAACTTTTTCGTGTAAAGCAATAACTTTACACGAGCCTTTGATTGAAAATATATTCTCAAGTAACATTTGGGGCTTCATTTTCTGAGTTGTGATCGTGGGATGACATATTGTTATGAGGGATGAGTTATGTATGTCCCCAGTAGTTTTAATTCTCGAATAAGAAAATTAACACGGGCAAATAACGTCGTCATATCCGGCATTATACCAATCTTGCCAGGTTCGTTCCCATATTACTTCATTTTTGGCATTTCTCAATTCAATATACGTACGTCCCTCGATGTAATCGTTTATGTCAACGTATTTCACAATTTTTATTTTCTTCGTTGTTATATTAACCCCAAGCACTACAGTATAATCAATTGTTAGGTCTGTTCCAAGAATGAGTCGATTTGAATTCTTGAAATGTGTGTGGGTTTCGATATGAGTTGGAAGGCTTACCTTTACAGTCGCGAAATACACGTTTGCGTTGTTTTGTGACCTTTCGATATGTTGTATTTTCCATTTAATGTATTCTGGATTTGGATAATAATACACAACGGGGGTTGTGACGAGATTTTGCATGTAGTAGTCCACCAGAGCATTTTTTAATGAATTATACATTGCATTTGCAACAATGTTTTTGACAGTATTTTTCTCGTTCCAAGTGCGGATCTTGTTCTTAATATTATCCTTTATCCCCATATTATTACCCCCTTTGATAATAAGTAGTAAAGAAAAAATTACGATGTAGTTTTGCGATATGTTGCTGTCCAAATAAGCCATGCAATTGGTTCAATTATGGTCCATATGAGGAATACTGAGATAATCCACATTATCACTGCAGCGATTCTTATAAGTATGTGGAATGCAGGCGTTGCAATCCACCCTTCAGTAGCACTTTTTGCCATTCTTATAGCATTTTGGTATCTCCCCCATACCCACCGCAGTATGGAGGACGTTTTAGCGCCCTCCGGGTACACTTTATACCGTAGGTATATGCCAATAATAAAGATCGGTAATACAAATATCCAAAGAGCATCTTGGGTTGTCCATCCTGCAGGGAGGTGTTCAGAGGGGTCCCTTACAAGACTTATCCACTCCCATATCCACAAACCTGCAAACAATAAGGAGAATATTCTGGCAACTTGAACTTTGAGCGTTGGCTTTAGATCAAGGTACTCCAGCAAAAATGACATCATTACGGCAGATATCGCAGATACTCCCAGAGCCAATGCCGGACTTGTACCTGACCCACCTGCTCCCCAGATAAACAATGGACCGGAAAGAATTCCTCCGATTCCAATTATAATTTTCATCCAGGTTTTATTCATTGTGACACTTCCAATGTTCGTGTGGGTTCCCATTTGCATTCATATCTCACCCCCTGCTGGTTAATTAATGTCTCCAGAAATTACAAATCACGGATTTTATAACTTTTTCGTATAAATTTCTACATTTGTTTTGGTTTTCATATAAAATTATTCTTTTAAGTAACAACTGCCTCTTCGTTCTTCTGAATTATTGGCAAGTATCTCATAACTTATTGTAATGATTTTTTTATAGATAATTGGTACCTTTGTAAGGTAAGAAAAAATTTTCATGAAAACATTTTTAACCTCGGCGTGCCCATTATGTTATTTTGGAAATGCCTGGGTCAAGATGAGGTGTGTTGAAATGACACCAAGTGATGCTTCAACGTGGTCAAGGATTGTCTCGGGGATGGAAAATTATGCTCTTGCCGAAGTGTCTTTTGAAGAGCTGGGCCTGGATGCCATTGCCGACCGGTATTTTACGCCGGATCTTATGGTTGGCGTGGATATTCGCAAGGTTAAGGTTCTCAAAGTTTCCACCGCAGAAGGCCAGGAGTTTTACTGGGTCAAGGGTTTCATGCCCGTAACCAGGGAGCTCCTGGATAAGAGCCACAAAAGAGGGATTCTCGCGGATGTGATGGTGAAGAGGGCTGCGGAGAACTACGCGGTTTTAACCGGCAAGTTTAACGGCAAGGACATTTTCGTATCCACCTACGTTGTGCCCGAAGAGTGGTTTATCAACGTCCTTTTGAGTGCCGTTAAGGCGTTTTTGGACTCTTATGGTGAGAGGGGCTTAATCGTCCTTGACGCTGACTCATCAAAAAACAATGAGAAAGGAGGTGGTGTTGGATGATGAGGTGGACTCCGAGCATGATAAGGCTCGCCTCATACCCGGTCAAGGCCCTCTTCAGCTTCTTTAAGTGGGTTCACGATGGTATCAAGGAAGCCATCGAGTTCGAGATTCAGCAGAGGCAGTATTACGACCAGCTCATCAAGAGGTATGGTCTTGAAGGGCAGAGGGGCGATTGGGCGAAGGCTCTGTCAATGCTTGAGAAAGAAGCTCAGGAAAAAGGACTCCCGAGCAGCTACCTTGACAGGTTCCTTGAGTGAGCACGACGAACTGACACTTGTAGCTTCTGAATTCATCTCTTTCTTTTTCTCTGAGGCTGTCTTATTTGTGATTCTTGCTGGAGCTTAAGTGCATGGGAACATGTTGGGGTTATCTACCTGTGGGGGTGGAAAAAATTCTTTTTGGATTGGCTTTGGTGTGTGGGCTGGCCCAAACTGCATACGCCCCCCAATATCTACCCACCAAGGTATCTACACCCCATCCAAGACCAACCACCCAGCAACACTTATATACTCATGCAAGTATATAATCTACCCAAAGAGGTAACAAACATGAAAAGGTGGTTCCAATGGGCCGAAGGGCGAAGCTCCCGGACCACGTAAACATCCAAATCCCCAAAGACATCGTAGAACTCTACGAAAAACCAATCCTTGAGGTTTTACTCACTCCAAAAGAGGCCGAGATTGCCGAGCAAATCATCACCCACATCAAGGAGAACGGCCGGCTCTGGCCCAGCGATTGGGTTCTCTTCTGCCCAAACAAAAGCCCCGCTGAGAAGAAGAACTACTACAGGACCCTGAAGAAGCTCCTCGCCCTTGGTATTCTCGGACGTGGGAAAGAAGGCTCGTTCATTCTCAGCGACGAATTTACTCGAAAGCTGACGGTAATGCTGGAGAAAACCCTGGCCCTTATCGGGAAAACCGCCAGGGAAATATGACTTTCATCGAGTTCTTTTTTCTTCTTCCGAACAATACCCAGAGAGGACGAGGTCCACCGATGGTGCATGGGGGAGTTGTCGTGTCAACCAATGCCTTTACACGAACCGCCCACCTGGAGCTTGAGTGTGATAATAACATGAAGCGCCCCAGCTGGTGCGTGTCAACTGATTGATTGACACGGGCTCGTGTCAACCTTTGCCTTTACACGAGCCTCCGGACAACACCCAGAAAAGACTGGGCCATCCGATGGTGCTCCTGGGGGAGAGAAAATAACACTTCTGCGTGTAAACCAATCGATTGACACGAACCGTGCCGGTACACGTGTAAACGTTTGCCTTTACACGCAATCCCCAGAGGGAGTTGGAGAATCGGGACAAAACGTGGGAGAAAAGATCAAAGAGTGAACGGCTTGTCCGTGTTGATAATAAGTAACCCCTTCCGGGCTCTCGTCATCCCCACGAACCATACGCGAGCTTCCGCTTCAACCTCCTCTGGCGTCCGGAGATACTTTCTCCAGTTCCGGGTGGGCATCTCATTAATGAGGAATACTACATCCGCTTCACGACCCTTACTGGCGTGAATTGTGTCCACGTAAAGCTCGTAATCCTCTGGAATGCCCTCCATCGGCTTTATGCCGTCATTGATGATCTTCTCAAGGAACCGCTTCGCCAATCTGCCCCAAATCTCCTGAACTTTATCCAACTGAATATTCCCCTTCCAATTAGGTCTGATATACTCTACGAGCGGCAAGTCTTCGTCGAACTCCTCTTCTGAGATAAGACCTGTAACCCACGCCACTCTCTTGAAATCCTCCCTCGTTGGGGACCCGCTTTCTACCTCAATAATTGAATGGATCACGTCAAAGAAATCCCCAACCTTTGAGACTCTTTTCTTCCATCGGGAAGACCTCTTAAGGGTCTTCGGCTTGAACCCCCTCTTGTAAAGTTCACCGAAAAAGTGCAACGCCTGAGCATTCGTCCTCGTGAGAACAAAGACCGAGTGACCTCTCTTCAACTCGCCAATAATTACCCCTGCCAACAAGTCCAAGTCGGCCTCTTTCTTCGTCGAAACCCGATAAAGGACGCCTACTGCACCCCTCTTTCCTGTGCTCACCATCTCCTTGTAAACACCGTTTCTGAGCTTCTCCTTTGCATAACTGAGAGCCTTTTTGAGCACCCTCTCGGGCAACCTGAACGTCCGCTTTAACATAAGCTCCAGATCCGCTGGGTAATTAATGAGGAACTCTGGGCTTGCACCCATCCATGTGAAAATGGTCTGCCAATCATCGCCTGCAATGACCACCAACTCCTTATCCCTTGCCAACATCTTGAAAATCTCGAACTGGAGCGGGCTTAAATCCTGAAACTCGTCCACGATGAGGACTTTGGTCGGGAGATAAATCTCTCCCGCCTTGAGGGCGTCATAAGCGTCCATCAGCATATCATCGAAGTCCTTTATCCTCTTCTCCTTCTTGAACATCAACCAGTCGAAATAATGGTCGTGCAAACTCGGTGGAAGCTCGTCCAAAATCCTCAGATGAATCTTCTCTCCCTCGAGCTTGTGGTACTCTCTGTTTATTACCCTACTCTTCACCTGCCAGAGATAATTCGCCTTCTCAAACGGGTTCGCCGCCCCCATCGCGTCCGGGTCGAACCTGAAGCTCGGGTCCTTCTTCCTCTGCTGGGCCGCGAAAATCTGGAACCACCTCTCCGGGCCGAGTCCACCCATGCGCCTCGAAATCACCTTCCAATCGCTCACCTCGAAATCTGTAAGGAGCGTCTGGCAAAGCCCGTGCACCGTCCTGAAATACCTCAACGGCTTTCCGGCCCTCCTGTCTTCCTCAAGGCTCATATTGATTCTCTCTTCGACAAACTCCTTAAGGGCTGAATTCTGGAACGTAACGAACGCAATCTCTGAAACATCATACTTCCCGAACACACTTTCCAAGAACTCCTCTGGAAAGCCCTTCTCCATCAGTTCCTCCTTAACCTCTGGATTAATTCCTGTCATCCACTCAACAAGGTTCTTAAGAGCTCTCGTCTTGCCAGTCCCTGGCGGGCCATAAATCTTGACAACATACGGAGTAGAAGTGAGAGCCGAGGCAGTCATTCAACCACCTCCTCGCCGCTCTCATAATAGACCAGCCCGCTGAGGGCAATATCACCTGCCATGACCACATCCTTCACATTCGGCTCTCCCACCACCTTCCTGAACCACTCCAAGCTTACGAGATAACACCGCCTTACGTCCTTCTTCTCACCCACACTCAGCTTTACGGCCTTCTTCTTGTAGTGGATGCTCAGCTTTACCTCAAGCATCTCCCTGAACTCCGAGGGTTTAATGTTCGCCTCGTAGCGGTAGAACTCTTCCGCGAGTGCTGGCGGGATGCCAATCATATTATCCTTTATGAATAAATGGTGGACATCCGCCTTCTTGTAGGGGAGCACGCCCCTTACCTCGTTCTCCCTCTTCAACCACTCGACGAACTTCTCATACCAGTCCTCGACCTCGTTGAGCTGGCTCGGAACCACCCTTTCCCTACTCTTCAAAATACCCGTAACATCCTTCAAGTCAAAGTCGAGGTTGTCCGGGGGGACGCCGAGATACTCCGTAGCGAACACGTCAATGAACCACTCCGCAATTGGATACTTCTCCGTCTTTTTCGTCCTTTTTACCCACTCGACCTTGCCCTTCTTAATGAAAGTCCTGACCTCTCTGGCCCCGCCGACGAGAATGACAATACCGTCGGACTCGTGCCTCTGCACGTCAATGAGGCTCACCGCGAGAATTTCCTTCTCCTTCGGGAAGATGAACGGGCACATCTTTGCCACATCGTCCTTAAGGTAGAACGGGCAAGTCCTTGCTCCAATGCACGTGAACGGCGGCTCTGCCTCCTTATACTCCTCCTTGAAAATCCTCACCAGCTCTCCAGCCACCTCATCGTCCTCTGCAAAGAACTCGACCAGCTTCGCCCAAACTGCCATCCTCATATCAACATTATACCCCGCACCCACAAGCTTCGTCGTAGTCGTTGAGTGCTTGAGCGGTTTGGCATACAACTTAATCCACCGGGCGAGGTGGCGAACCTTATCCTCTGGAAGATTGCCGTTCGCCGCGAACTCCATTATGAACTCCTCAATGCACGGCGGCGTCCTCATGCCTACTGGAGAGAGGAGTGAAAGAGCCGCGTCAATGTAAACCCCTCTGACCTCCTCGTCGGTAATGTTGAACACTTCCACGAGCCTCTCGAAGAGCTCGTCCCTCCTCACCGGCATCCCATACTTGTAACCGAGCCCTTCCTCAATGAACGACCTGAAGAGCGTCTCGTTGAAGACGCTCTTTATACTCTTGCCCTCCTTCACCAAAATGAAAAACGTGCCCGCCTTGGAGAGCTCGTCCGTGAAAATGTATTCCGCCGTGCTGAACGCCAGACTCCACACATACCAGAGACCCGTAGCCCTCTTCCGCTCCGCCTCCACCTCATTCCAACTCCTCGGGGCCGTGTCCTTATACGGGAAAACACCAAACCCCGAGGAACCAGCCCTCTTAACCCCCTTCAAAAACGGTAGTAAGGCCCGCCTGGCGGCCATCAAAATCTCAACAACTTCCTCATCACTCACCGGGAGATACTTCTTGAGATAAGCCCTCGTGCCGAGCGGCTTGCCCGCAATGTGCTTCTCGTAAACATCCTTTATCGTATTCCGCCTGTTCAACCAATCACTCGGGTCCTCAGCACCCTTCTCCACGAGCCTCTGAAACACCAGCTCCCAAAGCCCAACCACGTGAGTGCCGTCCGGGTTGTCCTTCCCAATAAGGTCCTCAAGCGAAAGGTTCGTGTTCCTGACAATATACGCCCCGATGGCATTGACCAAGTGATGCCAAGATCCGCCCCTCTCCTTAACCTTCTTGAACCACGGAGCAAGCTCGTCAGCAAGGTTCAGGGCCAACGTCTCCAGCCTCTCCTTCTTAACCTCATACCTGACCTTTCCGAACACACGAACACCGCTCGCCCTCTCCTGACCACCCAACTGAATACCCTTCTCCTTTGCATACGCCTCAAGCTTATCAAGGACCTCTGAAAGGGACACTCTCACGTCATTGAACTCAATGAGCCTGCCCTTAACACCAAGCCCCGCCCCGTTCGGAGCCTTGTACTTGTGGTTCACCGTCAGCGGAGCCCTGACAATCCTCGCCCTGTCGAAGATATTGTCCACGACAAAGCCCTCTGGAAGCAAAGCATTCAGCACGCCTGGAACAATACCCGACGCCCTGTCAATCACCGCAATATCCTCAAGCTCCGGAGCAACAAACCAAATCTGAAGACCACCGCCCGTGAAGAACACATACCTCGGCAACACTCCAAGCTCCTCAAACACGGGCCGGAGAGCAAGCCAACCCTTCTTCGCCCTCTCAAACACCGCCTCAACGTCCTCAACAACCCTCGACTTGTGAACCTCCTCAATATCTATATCCACGACCAACGCAAGCGTGTAGTTGCTCACCGTCGGGTGAACCTTGCCCTTTGCCTCGCCCTGAACGTTCTCAAGCCCAATCCTACGAGCTCGCTCCCCCTCCGCCTTCTCCCTGAGCTTCTCCAACTTCTTCTTAACCGCCCCAAAATCGTGGATCGCCATTGACACATACGCTTCCTTACCATTAATAATGTTCTTCTTGGCCAGAACCTTATCAATGTCCCGAGCCTTGTCCTCAATGTCGTTCAAGAGCACCCACTCGGACTTAATCACCGGGTAGAACCTCAGCTCAATCGCGAGCCTGCCAGCCTCCGGGTGGTCTTGGATAACTTTGTAAACATCAGCGAGAACTTTTCCCGGGGTGAGTTCACTCATCTGGCTTCACCCCCGGTTCTACTGTAGTAAACCGGGTCAAGATTCTCCACCTTCAACACTTTGCCTGAGTAAGCTCTACGACCGTCCGCAACATCCTCGTAGAGTCTGATTGCATCATCATAACTTCCGAGAGCAAATACGACCGCATCTCTGCCGAAGGTGGCTCTTGAGGCACTTACTGGAAGGATGTTCATTGAAATCAGACCACCTACCAGGCTTTCCACCTCTCGTGAGAAGTTGATGGAGATTGAGGATGGCACTTTATTGGCACTACCTCGTCTTTCCCTGCAGACCTTACCATCCACCCTGGCCTGAGCCAGAACACCCATACTTGAAGCATTCATTCCATCCAACATCATACCACACCACAAAAGGGGGCCCCCATTATGCGACAATATAAACATATCTCTGTGTCATCGTATTTATCCGTAAATTTCTTCGTGTAAACTGACTGGTTGACACGGCGAACGAGGGCGAGAAATGCTTCCGAAGCATTACCCTGGGAGGAAAAGGTTGTTGGAAAACGGCACTTTGTGTGTAAACCTCCCCTTTACACGAGATCTCGCTCAGGGGGAGCACATCATATAAGAAACCGTTGTTTACTTCTCGGGGGAACTCCGGAAGAGTACTCAACTCCTCTCATGGTGTGGGAATAAAAACAATCCTGCCGAGCTGGGGGTTGAGGGCTGGGGTGGAGATAAAATCCGAGACAAGCACACTCTCAATCCCTCTCACCATATATGTAATCGTTATCGCTTTTTTGGAAATCCCGAAGTGTCTCTTACCCCAGTCATGGTGCGGAATTAAGAATAAAAGCGGGCTTGTTACTCATAAGAATTGAAAAATCCATGATCTCTTTGAGTTTTTGAGCTCATGAGTTGCACGGTTGCCAGAGTTGCCACGGTTGCTGAGGTTGTCGCAGTTGCCAAAGTTGTCCCACCAAAAACAACTCCCGTATAATCCCCTCGGAGATCCCTTATCCGCCGAAATAACCATTCCTCGGACCTTCACCATATTCCCATTACTGACTCATGCCCCCACTCTTGGAAAAGTGCTGGCAACCTTTGCAACCTTGGCAACCAGCAACCGCCCGTTATATGGTGGGGAAAACCCGAGGTAATAAGTAGTGGAGTGCTCACACCCCAGCAGCTCGTGTCAATCAAAAGGTTTACACGAGGACATGTAATCCAATGCTCTTTACACGACCCTCTGAACAATACCCAGAAAGACGAGACCCCCCGATGGTGCCGGGGTCGTAAGCCTTCGTGTAAAGCAATCACTTTACACCAACCCGTTCAAAAAGAAGAATTTCGACAACCCTTTTACTCCCTCTCGTTAAAAACCGGTCTCAAAAAGCCGCCCTTTGACAACCGCTTTACTTGAATAAGTTGTTCACAAATGTGAAACAGAAGAATTTTGACAACCCTCGTACTTGAGCAGAGGGTGTTCTTGTTAACACACGTCCTGATGTGCTCCGTGTAAACTTCCCAGTTTACACGCGCTACCAAAAAGTGGCCTTTCGACAACCATTTTACCCAACAGAATTGTATCTTCGTGTCAACGTTTTCATTGACACGAACTCCGCAACAAAGACTTTCAACAGCCTCTTACGCCTCTTACCAGCACAGATCATGAGTAAAAAATGCTCCCGTTATGTGCCATGAGTCCGATTTTCCGTAACGCGAAATCGAGAGCACTCACGATTTTCCAAATCACGAAATCGTGAACCCAAAAACACCCCCTCGATTTTTCATTTTGGAAAATCACAGATAAAAAGAAGCCCGGAGAACGCTCCTTTTCACCCACCCATTTTCATTAATTCTTACGTTTAAACCCGATTTTCCAAATCACGAAATCGCAACTTTGTACATTCATCTCGAAGGCAAAGGTGAAAAAAGCCCGGAAAAGCCCGTTTTCGGCGAAAAAACACGGTGAAAATTGAAAAGTCTCATCTGGGCCGTGAGAACTCGTAGTCTCGTAAAAAACCTGCCAACACCAGCCACCTGCTCAAGCATGAAAAAACCACAAAACCCCTCACCAGCTTGTCAAAGAGTGGAAAATCCTCTCAAAACGGCTTTTTTTAAAAAGTTCGTCCTTTTCCAGCGGGCCTGGATGGGAGAGGAAGTTCTCCTTTGGTAGTATATGGCCGAAGCTTCTGGCGTATAAATAATGAGAGTCCATTTGTGTACCTTGGAATGTCTGGTATCTCTCAACTCTCCGTGTAAAGTGAATGCTTTGCACAAGTGGAATCATAATCGTAAAAACAAAAACGAAAGCACAGTACATGCATGGGTCGTCTCCCCTGCGACCGTCGGGGTTGGGGGGCCCGGTCGCAGAGGGAAAACCCCCGGTGATAATCATGCCCGGGTTATCCGAGAGTATGTTAAACTCACGAATATTTAAACATTTCGCCCTTTTGAGCACGGACACCATTCGATTTTGTCGAATCTCTCCGAAAAAGCGTGTAAAAGTAAAAACGCAAATACTTGGCTCTTAATTGATAAAAACTGCTTCTTGACAGCCTACTTTTAAGAGCAAATTTTGGAGATTTCTTATCTTCACGTGTCTTGGAACCTTATTCTCTGAAAACCATGACCTTACCAATGCCTGCAGAGTGCTTCTCTTCATTCATCTGTTTTCGATAATTCTCGGTGTTATCTCTCCAGTACACTACCAGGGACAAGCAAAAGAGAGAACTCTCGACGTGATTGACTTTTGTGATGAGATTATGGTCGCCGTTACTTCAACTGGGCAAGTGCAGTTTCAGGGGTGGTGATGACAATTTTGTATGAACTTTTGTTTGAGTCAATCTTCAGTGATGGCCCCGAGGGCTTTGAGCTGAGGAATCACTCTCCGAAATGTCACCTCAAGATTTTATGAGAGTACAGAACTGTGCATTGGCCAAGTGTGGGAAGCCTTTTATCTTATTCTCTGGTGGGGTTTTATCCTTTGTACGCCAACAATGCTGCTCATAATCATGAAGGTTGCCACAAATGAAACCCCGAAAACTGTGAAAAAAAGCCTGGAGAAACCGTCTTTTTGCATGCCTGGTTTCAATAATTCTTCTGTTTAATCCACGGTTGCCACTTATCCAACGAACATAATTGGGCATTGGGAAAGAACACATTGTAAGTGTTCAGGAGTATCCGGTTGTGGATATCTGATCCATGGGGGGTGTCCCCTGACATCCCCATCAAAAAGCCTCTGTGTAAATCAATTGCTTTACACGAGAGGGCTGAAAAGAAGCCCTGAGAAGCCTTCTTTTTCGTGGCCAAATGAATACATTTAATACATATCACTCCCCATGTTTGTGCATGACAAAAATGGACAGTGGTATGGTGATATGAAATGAAACAACTTTCAAGTATAAAGAATTACTTCAAAAAATTTAAGCCCTGAGAGGGCTTTTTCATATATCACCAACTTTGTAAACGTTTGTCTTTGCGTATGTAAGGTGATATGGTGATATATCAACTTGCCGTAGTAATTACATTGATAGCCATTTTTGTGCATGATTATCCCCAGACTTGTCCTGTACGTGTATATACATAAGATGTCACACCCCGAAAAGTGCGAAAAAATCGAAGCTTGGTGATATGGTGATATATTCAAACTCGGACAGCAGTGTATTATTTATGTATTGTAATGAACAGGCGTAAAAGTTTCCAACCGGTTGTGAGGTATATCCCCATATCACCCTACCCTGATTTTTGCGCACTTTAAGGGTGTGTGTAACTTGCCCCTTATATGCAGCCATTTCGGTTACATTTGTCAAAAAAAGCCGAAACCCCTTCACTCCACAACCATCACGGTCGAATAATATTCGTGACTACATTCATGCACAATTAAAAGCACCAATGCTCAAAAATTTCAGTGCATTGGCGCACTACTCTGGTGATTCTCCGTGTAAAGCAAAAAGTTTACACGAGGTGATGTACAAAAACGAACATGCTCGGGTTGGCAGTCTCCCGCGAACATGCTGCCCAGAGAGGGTAACCGAAATATTTAACCACCCACTTCCACGGCTCATAAAAACGGTGTGTCCGATGGCCAAAGAGCGTATTAACCCGCGAATACTGGTGACCCCAAAGGCCAACAAGGTCATTCGGTATCTTACCGTACTCGAGGATGCGCCTCAGTGGAAACAATATCTGCGACAGAATGGGGGAGTTTGCTCCAAATGTTCCGCCCCCTGCATGGAGTCAGAACTCTGCATTGCGGCCCTCTCGGAGATTCTTCGGGTACATAAGGGCACTGTTTCGCGGGAAATCCGGCAGGTGGCAGAATATCTCAATGATGAATTCGAGGATGTGGAATCAATCTACAAGGATGAGGACTTTGTGGAGCCAATTGTAATCAGGCGGATTCAGGAAGACAATGGAAGGGTTCGAAGAGTACTCGTTCGTTCCAATTATCCAATTGACATGGTAGCCCTTTATCTCACAGACATTGAGAGGGACCGGCTCAACAGACATCATGGCATCGGTAAAGATTGAATTCTTGAATTCTCAAAGACTTTGCGGCTCCTGGAACTCTCTGAGCTGTTGTTTCATTAATTGGGGAGATCTTGGTCAGTATTGGTATCTACATTGCCAACCGTTATGCATTTAAACTCTTGGTTTTACTTACTAAATTTCGGGTGTACTCAATGAGGGCGGTCGAAAGAGCATACTGGATATCCAAAATTGTTAAGGAGTCCAAAGAGGCGCTTGGTTCATTGAGGAAGATTCAGAAGATATCCCAGGAACTTCAGGAGGTCTTGCCTGATGTAGAAGTCTGGGAAACTGTCCTTGAGATGTTCCACAGCACCTTCAACGATCGGATTTTCAATCTCGACGACATAAGCATGGAAGAATATCTCAATTTCTTCCGAGAGGCGATTGCCAAGGAGGCAGATGATAAAGCTGCCCAATTGGTAGTCGAAGTAATCCAGAAATACTTCGACGACCTGTTCGTTCAGAATGTAGCAAGAAGCTCAGAAGACTCATTCATGCCGTCTGCACTGTTTATGGACGTATACGAAGCTCTTTACTACGGTATCCAAGAGGTCAGAATGCGGCGGGCCCACGCGGAGATACTCTATTTCAGACGTATGCTGAACCGCGTTCCTGAAGACGCGAAGAGCATCTTAATCCTCAAACTTCTCTTAATAAACGTTCCAAACATGAGAGCATGGGAGATGATTTTCAGTGAACTGTATTGTAATGCACGTGTAACGCCGTTATCCAAAGCGGACATTGACGCCATAATCTCAAGGGAATTCAGAGCAACTGAAGACGAAACAAGCATCCCAATTGCCAAGTTACTCTTTGACAATCTTATGGACTACTTATTCGAGGAAGTCGCTCCAGGAATGTACAGGGCAACGCAATTGCTTGAGGACGTATTTACCGATATCGCAAACGCCGTGTACTTGTTGGCCAATCCACAATTTATGGCCATGGTTGTCCATTGGACCCTTTACCCCATGGATGAGCAGGACGCCTTACCGGGGTTTTCAGGATAAATAAGTCATTTCATTTTAACTTATTTTTTAAGCCAAATCAATACCACAAAACTTTTAAGGTAAAAGTGCTTCACTGATTATGGTGAACCCCATGCCAAGGTCCAAGGCGAAATCCAAAACTGGTGTTAAGAACGGTGCCGACGAATGGACAATTCTCAGCGAACTCCAACCCTGGGTTCGGGAGAGGTACCTTCTCATAAAAGAAGCGTTCAGAGACAAAGAATTCACCCAGGAAGACGTTGAAAAACTCTTTGAGAAAAAGAGAAAGGAACTCCTGGAAAAGGGGATTGATGAAGCAAAGTTCACCACCAAAAACGTCGGGGAAGTTCTCTCAATTCTCAGAAGGGCCGGCTTGATAATCGCAAGAAAAGACGTTTATGACTACAGGAAAACTTATTACCGCCTGAGGTTCCCGACGGAGAGCAAGATCACCCGCGACAAACTCATCTCGCTCCTCAAAGCTGCAGCAGATCAGATAAGGGGCGGCCTCGACTACAAGTCATTACTCGTGTTCCTCTTCTACAAGGCAATCAGCGACCGCTGGATGAAAAAAGCCCAGGACCTCATGAAAGAGGGAAAGCCCCAAATTGCCGCCTACATGCAGGTGAACAGGGCGTACTACCACCTCTTCGATGAGGAGACCGGCAAACTCTACACCTGGCACGAGGTCGTTAAAGAGAGGGAGAGCATTAAGGAGATGGCCAACGCCCTCATCAAGATATCCGAGATGAACCCTGAGTTGGCCGACCTTAAGAAGCTCGTCGAGGTTCTTGGGTTAATCGGCTTTATCAAGGAGGACAACCTTCACAAGCTTGAGGAGATCGTGAAGATATTCAACCGCGTGGACTTTGCCGAGTTTGACAGCGACATCCTCGGCGATGCCTACGAGTGGATTCTGAGCTACTTCGCCCCACAGAAGGCCAAGGAAGGAGAAGTTTACACGCCCAGGGAAGTCATAAGGCTCCTCGTGGAGCTGCTTGACATCGAAGATGGGAGCGACATCCTCGACCCGGCAAGCGGTTCCGGAGGAATGCTCATCGAGTCCTACCGCTACGTGAAGGAGAAACTCGAGGGCGGAGAGCCGGCCATAATGCTCTACGGCCAGGAGCTCAACGAGACGACGGCGGCACTCTCAAAGCTCAACCTCATCCTTCACGGAATTCAGGAGTTCAGGATATTCGAGGGCTTTGACAGCCTCGTTAACCCCCGCTGGGAGGAGGTACTGAGGGGAGAAGGCGTTGAGGATGGCAAGGTTGATTATGTCATCGCAAACCCACCGTGGAACCAGGACGGCTACGACGAGGCAAGGCTGAGCGACAGGAGAATAAAGCACATCTACAAGTACGGCTACACGTCAAAGCAATCAGCGGATTGGGCGTGGGTTCAGCTGATGCTGTATTATGCGAGGAAGAAGGTCGGTATCGTACTCGACAGCGGGGCGCTCTTCAGAGGGGGCTCGGAGAAATCCATAAGGCAGGGCATCGTCGAGGACGACCTCATCGAGGCCGTTGTCCTACTTCCGGAGAAGCTCTTCTACAACACCGGCGCCCCGGGAATAATAATGGTGCTCAACCCCAACAAGCCCGAGGAGAGGAAGGGGAAGATACTCTTCATCAACGCTTCCAGAGAGTACCGCAAGCACCCTGAAGTGAGAAAGCTCAACCAGCTCGGGCCGGAGCACATAAAGAAGATCGTCGAGGCATACCGTGAGTTCAAGGAAATCGAGGGCTTTTCGAGGGTTGTTGACCTCGAAGAGGTACGGAAGAACGACTACAACCTCAACGTCAGCCTTTACGTCTTTCCAGAGGACGAGAGGGAGCACATCGACCTTAACAAGGAGTTCAAGGAGTTCGAGGAGATTGAGGCAAGGGAGAGGGAGCTGGTCGAGAGGGCGAAGGCATACATTCAGGGGGTTCTGGAGGTGGGCGGAAATGAGTGAGGCCCTTCCCGCTTTTCAGTTTTACAGGGAGACGAGGTTCAAGGAGGTCGAGCTTAACGGCAGGAAGGTCAGGATTCCGGAGGAGTGGGAAGTTGTCGAGCTTGGGGATGTTGCAGAGAAATTCCTTGGGGGAGGTACTCCTTCCACCAAAAAGCCTGAATATTGGGGGGGTAAAATTCCTTGGATTACAAGTGCAATAATCTCTGGGTACTACATTACTGAGGGTGAAAAATACATCACAGAGCTTGGCCTTAAGAACAGTTCAACCAACATTGTTCCCAAGGGGCATATTATCGTTGCAACCCGCGTTGGACTTGGAAAGGCCGCGATAACCAAAATTGATGTTGCGATAAACCAAGATTTAACTGGGATTATCTTGAAAAGTGAAAAAATTGAGCCAGAGTACGCTGTCAGAGTCATAACATCCCCTCTCGTAGCCAGATTAATAATTGCTTCGGCTCGTGGAACCACAATAAAGGGGATCTCTCGTAAGGAGCTTTCAAAGATAAAACTCCCCCTCCCACCACTCTCCGAACAGAAGAAAATCGCCGAGGTTCTCCGCACGATCGACGAGGCAATCCAGGCCGTTGATGAGAGCATCGCGAAGCTTGAGAGGCTCAAGAAGGGCTCAATGGAGAGGCTTCTCACCCAGGGCATCAACCACACCCGCTTCAAGGAGGTTGAGCTCAACGGCAGGAAGGTCAGGATTCCAGAGGAGTGGGAAGTTAAGAAAGTCGAGGATGTTATAATCGAAGCAAAACCGGGCTTTGCAAGCGGAAAAAGAGATGAAAATGGAATAATCCAGCTCAGAATGAACAACATAACAACCGATGGGCGAGTTGTGCTTGACCATTACTTAAAAGTTCCCATACCCAGGAACAAAAACATTGAAGATTATCTTTTGAAGCCAGGTGATGTTTTGTTTAACAATACAAACAGTGTTGACTTACTTGGAAAGAGTGCCGTCTTCAGGGGAGAATGTGATTTTTGCACTTACAGCAATCACATAACCCGTATTCGAGTCAAAGAAGACATAACAATACCCGAGTGGCTGGTGTACAATTTCATTCGCCTTTGGCAGATGAAGTATTTCAAGCAGATCGCAATAAGGCATGTGGGACAGGCTGGCATAAGAAAAGCAGATCTTCTGGCGGTAAAACTTCCACTCCCACCTCTCGAAGAGCAGAAGAAAATCGCCGAAATCCTCAGGACAATTGACGAAGCCATTGAAGCCAAGAGGGCGAAGAAGGAGAAGCTGGAGCGCATGAAGAAGGCCGTAATGGAGAAGCTCCTCACGGGGGAGATCAGGGTGAGATGAAGGTCAGGTGGCTGGTCCCCTCCGGGCGACCCCCACCTTCATTCCTCTTTAAGGTTTGTTGGCTGAGATATTAATATCTTTTTCTGTCTCAAAAATCCAAACGTTTTTATAAAATTGTTTGGAAGTTTGAGACATGACACTCACAAAGGCCGAGCTCAAGGTACTCCTTGCACTGGATGAACCCAGAACATTGAGAGAGTTATCTGAGGAACTCGGCCTCTCCAAGGCCACGCTCTCAGTCCTCCTCAGTTCCCTTAATAAGAAGAGCCTCGTTGAGTTCGAAGGAAAGAAGCCTCTCGTTGTCAAACCGGTGGAGAACAAAGTTAACGACCTTCTGAGAAGCATAAAAGTGAAGTACTCCTTCCTCAACATTGAGTCTCTGCTGGCCGGGAACAGCCTCAAAGTTCTTGCTGCCCTTGAGGTAAGAGAACCTCAGCCTCCCTGGCTTCTCCAGCTTAAGGCCAGAGTAGGCAGGGCCACACTTCACAGAATTCTTAACGAGCTTATGGAACGGCTCATCGTGGGGAAAAGGAGAGAAGGTTACTTCCTGAGCGAACGTTTTGCGGATCTCAAGGCCTTCGCTGAGGAGTACTTTTACCTTCAGAACTCGATAAAGGCGAAGGAGTTTGACCCCAAAGCGTCTGTAGCCTGGAGCGGTGTGGGAGAGTTTATACTGGCAACGGACTCCTACAGGGGAAAGAGCTTCGATAACTTTCAGCTCACTGGTCTCGCTCGTTTCTCTGATTACGGGTTGCCACTTATCTCTGCGGGCGTTTACCATTATTACTGGCCTTCAAAGGCTCTGACTCTTGAGGAGGTTGTCGTTCATGCCCTGAAGCTCGGTTCAGGGGCAAGGGAAATTCTCTATGCTCTCGTTATCCTGAAGGCCCAGCACTTTGATGTAAAACAGTTCAAGAGACTCGGGGCGAAGTTTGGAGTCTCGGCCCTCGTTGAGGACCTTCTTGAATACCTGGGTGGAGTAGACAAGCCGTACCCGTTCCCTTCCCGTGAAGAGGTTAACGAACTCTGCAGAGAGTATTTTGGAGGTCAATGCGATGATAACGAGGGAAAGACTGATTGAGGAGTTTTGGCTCGTTGATGAGAAAGCCCGGCTCATGGGCTCGGGGGAGATTCATCTCTACTTAATCGGGGGTGGAAATCTCGCTTTAAGGGGTCTCAAGCCAGCGACTGCTGACGTGGATGTTGTCGTTGAGAGCCTCAGTGCCTTGAGCCGTCTGGAAGGGGTTCTCACCGATCCATCACCGGAGTTGAGGACGAGCAAGGGGTTGGTTATCTACATTAAGGTCGCCGAGCATGAGTATCAGAGAAAGCTCGGGGCTTATTCAGTTTACAAAAAGCTGGATCCTGAACTGGGAGATTTCAACCTTGATGTGTTCGTCAAGAGGGTTTTAAGAGGGATAACCCTCACGAAGGGGGTTATGGAGAGAGCTTTCATCCCAGAAGAGTTCAAAGGGCTGAAGAGGCTTAAGGTTCACCTCGTTTCTCCTGAAGATATCTTCCTGTTCAAGGGCGTAACCTCTCTGGGCCGTTCGAAGGACATTGACGACATTATGAGGCTCCTTGAGATGGGGATTGACTTTGATGTTGTTCTGGAGGAGGTTGAAGCCCAGAAGAAAGTCATCGAGTCAGAGAGATTTGAATACCTTATGGGTCTCTTCCTTGAGAAGATGAGGGGCGTTCGGGCGATCCTGAAGGAGAGAGGCCTGAGGAGTTCCGGGTTGGATAAGTTTATTAATTCCCTTGAGGAGTTGTTATCTGGATCAGAGGTGAGAGGGTATGGCCCTGATACCTGAGTCAGTGGTTCATCGGGAGATTAAAGAGAACCTTCTGAGAATCGGGTGGGAAGACGGCAACGAGAAGTTTGGGATTGAAGAACATAAAATGTTGGATGAATACAGCGGGCTGGGGGATTCGATCGGGGGGCTTCTTCTGTGGGACGTGCTGGAGGAGAAGATACGGGAGCTCAACAGGGCATTTTTCGCAAACCTTACCGAGGAGGAAGAGGGTAAAGTATGGGAAGAGATAAAGCAGAAGCTCGAGTCTTCGAATGAAGTGGAGATGCTTGAATACCTCAAGTATGGCCTCTCGCTTATTGCCCTTGGAAAGCACGACCGGGTAGTCCTCGTTGATTATGACAATCCTTCGAACAACGTCTTCTTTTTCCTTCACGAGGCCAAGTTTCCCGGCTTTCCTGAGAACATAAAACCCGACTTTACTCTCTTCATTAATGGAATCCCCGTGGTCATCATTGAGGCGAAAGCGAAGGGAATCGTCGAGCTTGAGGATGTTGAGTGGAGAAGATGGTCAAAGGTTCATGGCACGGAAGAGGAGGCATTAACTCAAATAAGGAAGTATGAACGATACTCAAAGCCCCTTTTCAGGTTCGTTCAGTTTGGGGTTGCCTACGGGGACAAACAGCTTTACACTCCAACGATGCCGAGGGATTCCGGCGGGGCCCCTGCCTTCGAGTGGAGGTATCCAAACGAGGAAAAGCCGGACATCTTCGACCTGCTCTCCCCCGTGAGGCTCCTCGACGTGCTGAGGTATTATACCTTCTTCTTCAAGAAGAACGAGAAAGGGGCCAAAAGAATCAAGGTCATCGCCCGGTGGAATCAGTACAGGGCAACGAGGCGGATAATCGCGAGAATTGAGGAATACCTCTCGAGGGAGAGCGACAAGAAGAATGGGCTTGTTTGGCAGTGGCAGGGAAGCGGTAAGACTTTTATAATGTTCTTCGTCGCCAACTGGTTCCTCAATAAGTACAAGGGAAGGAATCCTGTCGTCTTCTTCGTTGTTGACAGGACTGATCTCAAAGATCAGCACTCGGGGGTTTTTGAGGCCGTTGAGGACAACGAGTTCCGGAGCCATTTTGACGTCATAAAGAACATCGGTGAGCTGAGGAAACGCATTGAGGAAATGATGAAAAGCGAGGAAACAGGGAGGGTCATTCCAACTGGCCTGCACATAACGACAATTCAAAAGTTCCAGTATGGAAAGTTTAAGGACCTCGTGAGGGTGAAGAAGGTCCGGGGAGAGGAAAGGTTTGAGGCAGAGAAGGCCGTTAAAAAGCCGGAGGTTCTCTTCCTCATTGACGAAGCTCACAGAACGCAGTATGGCAGGCTCGCTGCTGTTATGAGGAGCCTCTTCCCGAGGGCAATGTTCTTCGGTTTCACTGGGACGCCGATATTCAAGCGTAGCAGAAACACCTTCCAGGAGTTTGCGTATCCAGAGGATGGTGAGTACTTCCTCGACGTTTACTTCATCAGCGACTCAATCAGGGATGGCTTTACCCTTGACATTATCCACGAGGTTATTGAAGAGGAGGACGTGTCCATTGCCCTCGATGAGAACAAGCTGAAGGCATTCATTGATGCCTACCAGATGAATGACCCTGAAGAGGTTGAAGCCTTCCTGATGGGCCGAAAGAAAAGCTTGAAGATGAGCTCGAAGGAGCTCGCTGAGGAGTTGAGGAAGTCAAGGGTGTTCCTTGAGAGCCCGAAGGAGATTGAACGCTTTGCTGAGTACATTGCCAAGAGAATCTACGATGACACGATGGGCTTCCAGTTCAAGGCGATGGTTGTGGCGGTTAACAGAGAAGCCTGTGTGCACTTCAAGAGAGCCCTTGACAGGGCGTTTAAGAACTACTTCTGCTCCCAGATTGAAGTTCTTGAGAGTGAAGGGAAGCATGACGTTGCGGAGCACTTCAGGGAGCTCTGTCAGAACGCGGAAAGGCTCTCAGAGGTTGTCATGACTTACCAGCATAACGAGACCAGCGAGGTTATTGAGGAGTTTAAGAAGTGGCTTAAAACGAGGAGGGAGTTCCAGAAGAAGGATTACGACAGTATCAACAAGCTTATCGTGGAGTGGTTCCAGGAGGAGGATTATCCAAAGGTTCTCATCGTTACGGATATGCTTCTCACGGGCTTTGACGCTCCAATTCTGCGGACGATGTATCTCTACAAGCCAATTTTTGAGCACAGACTTTTACAGGCCGTTACGAGAGTTAACAGGCCATATCCAGGTAAAGAGAGCGGACTTGTTGTGGATGGTGTTGGTCTACTACCCGCGGTTATCAGGGTAAAGAGCATTTACGAAATGCTCGCCAAGCAGGACCCGAGAGTCCTGGAAGACTTCCAGCGCAATTTTGCCAGGAGTATTGAGGAGAAGGTCAAGGAGTTTGAGGACAAGCTTGAGAAGGTTAAACGGGAGCTTTCGGAGATTGGAATCGAGGTTGATATCATCAAAGCCTTCAGAAAACAGGGCAGGTGGAAGGAACTTGAGGACGAAATGGCCAGAATTCGGAACATCCTCGCACCGATTGCCCTTGATTTCAAGGGCAACGAACCGAGGGCCGTGAGGCTCTTCAATGAGCTCAGGGAGACCCTTTCAATGTATCGCTCCCTCGGTGCCCATCCGGCGAGACTTGCTTACATGGATGACATGATTGCAGTGGGGACTGTTTACTCCACATTTGTGAGGCTTGTGGGCTTCACTGGTAAAAAGAACAAGTTCTGGGATGACCTACTTCGGTTTGTCCACGAGCACATGGAAGTCGGACCGATGAGAGAGCTCGTGAAGGTGAGGCTCGGAGAACTCTCTGGCAGTGAGGCATCTTTTGAGATTGTTGCAAGGTTTTACAGGCTGTATTATCAGGCAGAGGACAACGCCCATGATCCTGTTTACAAGGCAATTTTGGAGAGGCTCAACCGCCTCCTCGAGGAGTGGCTCAACAGAAATCTGGATCTTAAGGCCCTTAAGAAGCAGCTGGAACTCCTTGAGAGGCAGTCAGAGGATTACGAGAAGAAGAAAGCTGGGAGGAGCTGGCAGGAGTCCCTTGTTGAATCGGTCATATTTTACGTTGAGAACTACCTGGGCATCAAGAACGTTGAACTCCGGAAGTTCCAGAGGGAGCTTAAGAGACTCCGTAAGCTGAATCCAAGGGCTGTTAAACGGCTCTCAAGTGCCCTCTTCGATGACCTCACCGGGGCGGTTGATTTTGATGAGCTTGAGAAGTACCGCGAGCTCTCAAGAGAGATTGATAAGCTCGTGGAGGAGTCCATCGTCCCAGAGGTGCGCAGGCATGTTGGATGAGCTGCTTCAACAGGCCAAGGACCTGCTCGGTTGTCAAAGACAAGTACGAGTCAAGGTCAGACCGTTGAAGACTTCCATTGCGAGGGTGTCATTCAAGTACGGCACGATTACGGTTGATCCCTCTGTGCTGGAGTTGGATGAAGAGGAGATACTCTACGTGCTCGTTCATGAGCTTGCACACCTGAAGGCTGAGACGACTTATCACTCCTCCGCTTTCTGGGAGGAAGTTGGAAAGGTGTTTCCCGAGAATAAGGCCCGAGAACTGGAGGACAGCATCATGACAAAGCTTCACCGGAGGATGGTGTGAGGTGATGGAATGAGAGGGAAGAGAGTACTCATGATGTTTTTGATCTTGTTTATTGTTGTGCCCTTTGTTTGGGCAGGTGACCCTCAAACGACTTCCCCACAACAGGCCTCTCAGACTCCAGAGGATAAGCTTGCAGAATGTGAAGCGAACTTATCGATTCTTCAGCAACAACTGATGGAATTGAACCGGACCCTCGAGAATATTACACGGGAAAGAGATTATTACAAGGGCCTTTACGAGAACATGACGGTAAACGTTACGAATTTTGAGCTTATCCAGATAAAGCAGAACATTACAGTTCTCAATCAAAGGATACAGCAACTTAACTCAAGTATCAGGTACCATTTGGAAAATATTGAAAACAAGCTTTATATAAGGCTTCTTGGGGTTTCGATAAGCATTGATACTCTACTTGGGTTTACACTACTTGGTAATTTAATTGGGTTTACTGTTTTGTGGAAACAAAATAAGAAGAGTAAGGGAAGAGAAGAAAACAAAAAGGAGGTACCAGACAAAAATGAAGTTAAACCTGTTGAGAATTCAAACGAAAAGACATAACCTCTCTTGGAGAGAGGTTTTAAGGGGCATGATTCATGGCATTCTACTTTTCTTATGGATTTCCATCGTTATTGTCTTCATCCCATATATGTACGGTACTTTCGAGGGAGAGGATGTGACCAATGATGTTGCTACTCAAATTGGCCTCAATGCGAGTAACCCCAATGAGCTGGCCTTGAGAATATACTCTTGGGAACAGCAGAACTTCGCGAATCCATATTCTGTAGAGCCGGAGAAATTGCCTTTTGCTGAAAGAGTACTTGCAGGATTTGGCTTTTATCAGAATAAACAGGGAGAAATTCGATTGTTTCGACCTTTTGGAGTTTTTCCTGTTCCTCCAGAGTGGGTTCTTCATTCAAAACTTGCAAATTGCAGGGAATACGCAGAAGTTTTTGTTTATCTTATGAATGAGGCAGGATTCAAGGCAAGGGTCGTGAGAGCTCCTGGAGAAGATCACAGTTGGGCCGAGTATTATGTTGGAGAGTACAAGATCATCTTCGATCCCAGCAATCCCAGAAATCCAGTTATCGTGAATCCCAAACAATTTGGCAAGCTTAAGAATTTCTCACATGTTGAGGCTTATGAACTTATGAATCCTGGCCACAAGGAAGATGTTTCGGATGAATATATTGAGAGGGGAATGATTGTTGTTAATGCAATCAAAAACAATAAGCCCGTTTCGGGTGTAACTGTAAAGGTAATGAGCACGTATCTTATGGAGCGGTTTCCTGAAAGGTACAAAAAACCGCGACCTGTTGTAGTTAATACAACCGGAAAAGATGGAACGGCCCAGTTTAAACTTGGCCCAAAAGAATACAAGATTGTAGGCAGAAAGTGTTTGTTTCCGATATGCTGGAAGGGGGAAACTACCGGAAAAGTCGTTGCTGGTTCAACTACTTATGCGACTCTTACACTCAAAATGGATTACATGACCACGGGGATGTTCCTGACCTTGCTGGGTACTCTGGTTGGAATCCTTGTGGTCAGATTCCGTAAAAGATATGGGAATCAAAGATCAAAAGGGAGTGGTGATCTTGGATGACCTACTGGCTCTGCATTACCAACCGTGCGAACTGGAAGGTGATTAAGGAAAAGAACGTTTGGGGCGTGCCAAGGAGGCACAGGAACACAATCGCCAAGGTCAAGCCCGGTGACAGGCTCGTTATCTACCTCAAGCAGGAGCGCGAAAACAAGGAAGTTCTTGAACCGAAGATCGTTGGGATTTTTGAGGTCGTGAGCGAGCCTTATGAGGATTCAAGCAGGATTTTCAAGGCTCACGTGCCAAACGAGACTTACCCGCTGAGAGTAAAGATCAAACCGGTCAAGCTTGGAGAGGTTGACTTCAAGCCGCTCATTCCGAAGCTGAAGTTCATCACCAACAAGAAGAGGTGGAACGGCCACTTGATGGGCAAGGCGATGAGGGAAATCCCGGAGGAGGACTACAAACTCATTGAAAGCCTTCTTTGACTGTCTTTGGTGCTTTCCTCGGTTTTTCAATTGGTCGGATTATCTGGGTCTTGACCGTTATGTTTAATTTCTCGTCTTAACGCTCGGGCCATTGGTGTTGGCCATGAATGGAGGAGTGCAAGTATTAACTACATGGACTGATGCAGGTCCGTTGGATTTTGTGGGCGTCCTTAAGAAAATGGCCGAGGTAATGATTGAGTACTTTAAGGAGTTCAATCTACCCCGGGAATACTGGATGGGGGTTTATTCCCGTCTTCGTGCCCGGGGAGGGGAGAGGTTTTTTTGATGCGAGGAGGATCTTTGAAGAGGTAATGGAGGAGTTTATTGAGGCGGGTAAGGTGGAGAGATTGGTAGGAGAAGAAGTGCTTGGGTCCATCAAATTTTTTGAAAGCTACCTCTTTGAGCTGGCGGGGAATTATGCTGTGGTGTTGTCTCCTTTGGGCCTGGAAGTTCTCTCTACACTCGCTCTTGAGCGGTCTGAGAATTCAGACTGACTTTTTACTTTTTTACCACAAATTGTTTAAGTTGGCTTGTCTGAGTGTTTCTGAGGTGCCAGGCCATGGGACCGTGCACAGGCAATTGCACGTGCATTTGCAAGGGCAGTGTACAGAAGCGTGCAGTTACGAAGAATGTTACGTTGAGAATTCGGGCTGATTTGGTGGAGTTTGCGAAGAGAGAAGGCATTAACATGTCGCGTTTGCTGGAAGAAGTTTTAAAAGCGTTTTATTCTGGGAGAAGGGTGGTTCTGGGGCCAGGGCCGGGATTTGAACCCGGGCTAGGGGATCCACAGTCCCCTGTGCTAACCAGGCTACACCACCCTGGCCATTTCCAGCTAAACCTTTTGGGTTAGCTTTATAAAGTTTTCGACAGAAGGGGCTGAAAGAGGAAGCTGAGACCTTTTACTTACCCCAACCCACGCTTAACGACGCTTTCGCGGGAATTAAGAATCGTCCGGAGGTTTCGACATGAAAGCCAAACGCGAAGCCCTTGTGAGCCTCTTCACGGCTATGAGGGAAGGAAAGGTTGACGCGGATATAATCGATCACCTCCTGCTCATCAACTCGATAAGGGGAATCTACACGACCTCCTCCTGCTCCGGCAGGATCGGCATAATGGAGGAACCGGACCTCGGGGCCAAGCCCCTCGCGAGGTGGCTGATCAAGGTCCACAGGCCGATGGAGTTCGAGGAGGCAAGGGAGGCCCTGAGAAACGCCGAGAAGGGCCTCATATTCCTCAAGAGCCAGCCGCCCATATTCCACATCGTCGCCGAGGACGTGGAAAAGGCAAAGAGACTCCACGAGCTCGGTTTGGCCTCGGGTTTTAAGTACACCACCTTCAAGGTCGTCTCGAAGCGCTACCTTGTGGAGATAAACGCCACGGAGTACCTGACGGCACCGCTCGGCAGGGATGGAAGGATACTCGTGGACGATGAGTACCTCCGTTTCGCCGTTGACCTCGGCAACGATATGCTGAGACGGAGCAAGGGCCGGCTGCCCCGGCTCGAGGAGAAATTCAGGGCACTGAGGGAGGAGCTCGGCGAGGACGAACTGTTCTACGAGCTGGCGGAGCGGTATATGATAGAAGAAAACTGGAAGCTACCTTAAATCACCGGCTCTCGTTCCACTCCGGATTTCCATATTTCTCCTCCACCAGCCTCTCGGCGAGCTCGAGCTCATAGTCGGTGAGCCCACCCTCCTCGGGCTCAAAGGCACTGAAGAAGCTCTCCTTGAGCAGCTCGTAGGCCTCCCAGCGGCTCAGATTTATGCCCTCGCGCTCCAGGGTGGTTACCCTCTCCCAGATGCTCGAAACGCCCTTGTCGGCGAGCTTGGCCTTGGAGACCCTGAGAACCCTTCCGAGTACCTCAACGCGCGTGGAGTACATGAACGTGCCGTGCTGCAGGATGACCCCCTTCCGCCTCGTCTGTGCGGAGCCGCTGATTTTTTTCCCGTTGGCAACGATGTCGTTCAGGCCAGAAAAGCCCGCCTCAAGGCCGAGCTCTTTCAGCGCATCAACCAGCGGGCCGGCTAAATAGCGGTAGCTGCTCTCAACGTTCCTGAGCATCGGGTGGTAGTCCTCGCCGACAACGACGGAGTAGGTTACCTCACCGTATTCGTCGTGGAACACCGAGCCGCCGCCGGTCACCCTGCGGACGACGGGGATTCCGAGCTTCCGCGCCTCGTCGAGGTTGACGTCGTGGACGACGCTCTGGAAGCGGCCTATGGTCACGGAGCTCGGCGAGAAGGTATATAGCCTAACCGTGTCGGGAACCTTTCCCTCTATCCTGGCCCTCATTATCGCCTCGTCTATGGCCATCTGGACCTCGGGTCTTGCAACGATGAGCGGGATGAACCTCATGGCACCACCAGGGTTAAAAAGTTCGAAGTGTTTTTAAGCCCAGCGATGATGACGCCCAAGCCCTTCCGAGGTAACGATGAGGAGAGCGGTCACCACTGAGCTGCTTCCATCCTCTTTAATCCCACGATAAAGACATTTCCTGCCCGGATAGCCTTCAAGCGACAAAATTAGGTCAAAGAAATGCTGGGGACAACAAAAGCAAACCCCTCAGCCCTCCAATAACCCAACCACGGCCTCCGCGACCCGAGCCTTCTCGACGGTTCTCTGCTCGCCGCTCTCCATATCCCTTACCGTGACCTTTCCTTCCGCCAGGTCCTTCTTCCCAACGAGGACGACGTACGGAACTCCGAGCTTTCCCGCGTAATCGAGTGCCTTCCTGAGCTTTCTTCCAGTTAGCTCGCAGTCGGTTTTGACGCCCACGGCCCTCAGGGCGCTCGTTATCTCAACGGCGGCCCTCCTCAGCTCGACGTCCTTCCCTATGGGCACGACGTAGACGTCGGGCCTGAGCTTCGGCTCCGGGATGAGCCCCTTCCACTCGAGTATCGGAATGAGGCGCTCGATTCCAATGGCAAAGCCCGTCGCCGGGGTCGGCTTTCCGCCGAAGACGGAGATAAGGTTGTCGTAGCGGCCGCCGCCGCCTATCGAGCCTATGCCGAGGTCGTTGGGGGCGATGGCTTCAAAGACTATGCTCGTGTAGTAGTCGAAGCCCCTCGCTATGCCAAGGTCTATCCTTATCCACTTCGAGACGCCGTAGGCATCGAGCAAATCGACCAGCTCGTAGAGGCGCTTGATTTCCTCCTTAGCTTTCTCGCCCGTGAAGAGCCCCTCCGCCTTCGGAAGAACCTCTTCAGGGAGGCCCTTTATCTCCACCAGCGCCAGGACTTTCTCGACGCCATCATCGTCCAGCCCGAACTCCCTCAGGGCGCCGGCGAAGTCCTCCCTGCTCATCTTGTCCTTCTTGTCTATGAGCCTCATCAGGCCTACGTCGTCCTCAACGCCGAGCATCTTTGCGAACTCGTCGAGGAGAACGCGGTCGCCTATGTTCACGGTGAAGTCCTCGAGGCCGGTGGCGAGGTAGCTCTCAACGAAGAGGGCTATGACCTCCGCATCTGCCTCAACTTTATCGCTCCCGAGGAGCTCTACCCCCGCCTGCCAGAACTCGCGGTAACGGCCGCTCTGGGGTTCCTCATAGCGGAACATGTTGGCCATGTAGTACCATTTAACGGGCTTCGGGGCGTTCTGGAAGCCGTTGACGTAGAGCCTCGCGACGCTGGACGTCATGTCGGGTCTGAGCGAGAGGTTCCGTCCGCCCTTGTCGTCGAAGGCGTAGAGCTGCTCGACCACCTCCTCACCGCTCCTCAGCTTGAAGAGCTCGGTGTACTCAAAGGTGGGCGTGAGAACCTCGTGAAAGTTATACCGCTCAAAGACCTCGCGGATTCTCTCGAAAACCCATCTCCTCTTCGCCATCTCCTCCGGGAGCAGGTCTCGCGTTCCCTTAACTTTTTCAAGCCTTACCCTCATTCTCAACCCTCCTTTCCTGGAAAAAGTGCAGGGGGTTAAAAGGTTAGCCCAAGAGTTTTGGCCTTGGCCCGTTCTCCGGGCAGTAGGCCGAAGGGTTGTCATCCAGCGGACGTCATCAGGAGGTATATCCCGACGACGCCCTGAACCATCATCTGGGCCCCTATCGCCATCGTGAACATACCGATTATCCTTATGAAGACCCCCAGGGTCGTTTTGCTGACGTTCTTGATCAGGTACAGCGTCACGAACATGACGAGGGCCGTCATCAGGATGGCAAGGAACACCGCCGCGGTGGCGTGGTAGAGGCCCTTTTCGGCGGTGAGGGTTATCGCGGTGGTTATCGCGGCGGGGCCGGCTATCAGGGGCGTCGCAACGGGGACGGCGGCAAGGGCGAGTATGTTCTTCTCCTTTTTGAGGGTCATCATTCCGCCGCTTTCGAGGGCCTCTAGACCTATCTTGAAGAGGACGAATCCCCCGGCAACGCGGAGGGCGTTTATGTCGATGTGGAATATGTCCTGAAGAATTATCTGGCCCGAAACCGCAAAGAGGAACAGGAGGAGGAAGCCTATCAGGTTTGCCCTGACGATAAGCGTCCTTATGTCCTCTATATGGAAGTCCTCCCTCAGGAGGCTGACCAGGAGTATCTTGTCGCTCGGGTCTATCATGATGAGCATGAAGAGTGCAGAGCTTAGTATCGAAAGCCACTCGCTCATGCTCCCCACTGCGGTGAGGGTTTTATAAACCTATGCCCGGAAGTGTACCTTGGCGATGACGAGACCGGCACTGGCTGAGGTGTGATGAGCACTCGGTTGGCCGAGCTAACGCCTCGAGAAGGCCAGCTTGAGGAGCGGCGGCGTGACCAGCGTCGTCGCCATGACCATTGCGATGGCTATGGAAAAGCTCTCGTTCGTCAGGATTCCCTCGGAAAGGCCTATGTTGGCCATTATAAGGCCCACTTCCATTCTCGGAATCATTCCAACGCCTATCTGGAGGGACTCCATGGGGCTGAACTTCGAGAGGATTCCGCCGATTCCACAGCCGATGACCTTCCCGACTATGGCGAGGAGTGAGTAAACCAGCGCGAAGGCCCCCGCCGCGAGGACCACGTGGGCATCGGTTTCGGCGCCGACGCCGACGAGGAAGACGGGAATGAAGAAGGCGTAGCCGAGGGTGATTATCTTGTCGGTTATCTTCCTCGCGTCATCGCTCCCGGCGACGAGTATTCCCGCCAGGTAGGCACCGGTTATGGCCGCTATCTGGAAGTACTCGGCGAGGTAGGCGAAGATGAGCATCACGACTATCGAGACCGTGGTGACGGTTTCGGGGAGATTTATCCTGTGGGAGGAGCGGAGGACCTTCTTGACGATTCCCCTGCCTATGAGGTAGCTGAGGAGGAAGAAAGCGGCGATTTCAACGAGAAGCACCGCTATATCCCCTACGTAAACCGTTCCCTTGGTGTTCATGGCCACGAGAATGGTAAGGATTATTATGCCCAGGACGTCGTCCACCACGGCGGCGGCCAGGATAGCCGCACCGACCCTCGTCCTGAGGCGCTTCATCTCCATGAGAACGCTCGCGGTTAAACTGACGCTCGTCGCCGTCATGACGCCGCCGAGGAAGAGGGCCTCCATTCCCGGGTAGCCCCACCTGAGTGCCACAGCGTAGCCGAAGATGAAGGGAACAGCAACACCCAGGGAGGCTATGAGGAAGGCCGGGAGGCCGACGCGCTTGAACTCCTCCATGTCCGTTTCGAGACCGGCCAGAAAGAGGAGCATTATGACGCCCAGCTCGGAGATGAGCCGAACGCCCTCGCCGTAGGCCACGAAGTTCAGAAGGGACGGACCGAGGATTATTCCCCCTATTATCTGACCCAAGGCCGCGGGAAAGCCGAGCCTCGAGCTTAGGTAGCCCATCAGCTTGGCCGTAATCAGTATGACCGCCAGCTCCAGGAAGACGTCCATGGTAACACCCGATTTTAGTGGTCAGAGGGAGACGAGGCGTATGAGGCGTATTATGTCCTTAACCTCCAGCAGGCCGTGGGCCCTGCCACCGTCGTCCACCACGGGAAGGTGGTGCTTTCCGGTTTCGAGCATTATCCTTATGGCGTGCCCCAGCTCGTCGTTGATGTTCACGGTTACCGGCTTGGTGACCATTATGTCCTCCACCCTCGTCGCCCTCGTGACGGAGTACCTCTTCAGCAGGCCGAAGCCCACTATGGAGTGCCTCCGGGGGACGTCGAAGAGGTGGAGTATGTCCTTCATCGTGACGAATCCGACGAGTTTTCCATCGGAATCAACGACGATAGCGGAGCTTTCCTCCTCGCCCATGCTCTCGATGAGAGTTGCCATGGAGTCGTGAGGGTGAACGACGAGGTAGTCGCGGTCCATGACCAGCCTCACGGGGACCTTGGAAACGTACCTGATGTTGTGGCTAAGCTCTTCCTTGCGCTGGAGCTGGAGAAGCCTCCTTTTGCTGTGGATTATTCGTATCTTCTTCGCTTTGGCCTCGTGGGATTTTTCCCCGGCATTCAAAGTGTCCATACGCCCCACGTTTAAACACTAATGTGCGAAAGTGTTTAAAGATTTCGGAGATTCCTTTGAGTGTTACATGTCAAAAGTATCGTACGCCCCCGACAGGTTAACCAAAAACTTGCCAAAAACTTTTTAAGGGGCCACTCAGAGACATCGGCAAGGGAAATATGGTTTCTGAAGCAGGAAACGGAAAGACCTACGATGTCGTGATTATAGGCGCCGGCCCCGCTGGCCTCTTTGCAGCCTACGAGCTGGCAGAAAAGAGCGATTTTAGGATTCTGGTGATAGAGGAAGGCGGCAACGTCGAGCAGAGGATCTGCCCGATGTACGAGCTTGGCTACTGCATCGGCTGCCAGCCCTGCCACATAATGAGCGGCGTAGGCGGTGCGGGGGGACTGAGCGACGGCACGATAAACCTCAGGCCGGACATAGGCGGCGATTTGAGCGAGCTGACCGACGATGAGAACTACGCCTGGCAGCTCGTCTGGGAAGTTGACAGGATTTTCCTGCGCCACAGGTCACCCAGAAACCTGTTCAGGGGAAACCCGGAGGAGATCCGATACTGGGAGCAGAGGGCAGCACAGGCGGGTGTGAAGTTCATCCCCATAATCCAGCGCCACATAGGTTCGGACAGGACGCCCGAGGTCATAGCCGACATAAAGAGGCACCTCGAGGGCAAAGGCGTCGAGTTTCTCCTCTGGACCAAGGCCCTAGAGTTCGGGCCGGGCAGGGTGAAGGTGAAGAGGGGAAAGAACATCTTCACGATCAACGCCCGCTACATAATCGTCGCCCCCGGGAGAGGCGGAGCGGACTGGTTCCACGACGTGGCCCAGAGGATAGGGCTTGAGGCGAGGCACGGGCCAATCGACGTGGGCGTCCGCGTCGAGGTTCCCGCGATAGTGATGGAGCCGATAACGAGCATAAACCACGACCCCAAGTTCCACATCTACACCGACACCTACGACGACTTCGTGAGAACATTCTGCACCAACCCCCACGGCTTCGTCGTCGAGGAGAAGTACGACTCCTACGTCGGCGTCAACGGGCACTCGATGCACGAGAAGAAGAGCAACAACACCAACTTCGCCTTCCTGACGAGGATAGAGCTGACCGAGCCGGTTGAGGACACCACGGCCTACGGGAAGAGCATAGCACAGCTCGCGACGACGATCGGCGGCGGCAAACCGCTCC